>NZ_WTEW01000030.1:0-26868 GCF_009795865.1 Gilliamella sp. Pas-s27 | reverse complement strand
GAGCGGTCAGAGTGGCGGATATGTTTTATAATCATAAATCATGGTGTTATTGCTAACAAGTTGATTTTTTTGTAGGCAAAATAAGCAATGGGTTTATTTGTGATAAGTTAATTTGTATCATTCGATATTAAATATGGTTTATTTAATTATTTTGTAATAAAAAGATTAATATTTTTATAAAATAGACTGAAATAAGCGAAAAAATATAAAATAACAAAGGAAATAAAAAATGAGTAAACAACGTGGAGTTATTCGGCTAGGTGATTTGACAAATCATGGTGGAAAAGTAATTACCGCTTCATCGACAATGACAGTTTTTGGCAAACCTGTTGCTTTAGTTGGTGATTTAGTTAGTTGTCCAATAAAAGGTCATGGTATTAATCCTATTATTGAAGGTGACTCAACTTTTACCATTCAAGGTAAGCAAGTTGCTTTAGATGGTCATAAAAGCATTTGCGGTTGTTCTTTAATCTCATCAATATCAGAGGTAGGAAAAAGCTAATGTCTATCGATTTATCATCACTACCAGCCCCATTGCCTGAAGCTAAAAAAATGAAATTTTCACTTTGGGGAATTTTACTTATCGTGTTCATTTTGCTTGGTTGTATCATTACAGTTACACTCAGTTTTTTTTACAAAATATCAGATACCCTATTTATTTTAGGCTTGTCTTTTTTCCCTTTTGTTTCTTGGTTGTTTATTTTTTTATATGGTGTTTTTTTATATGGTCAACGTGAAAATTATATTGAGCAGTGGAATTTGTGTATAGAAGAGCGTAAACAAAAACTGATTAATTATGGACAGCGAGGATTATCTGTTTTGGGCTTTTCGCTTATAACTGAACAAGGCGACATAGAAAATGCCAATGCCATAATTAATAACGATTTTCTAATTAAAAGTAAATTACATCCAAATAGTGGTATTGTGATTCCTCATACAACTTTATCTGAGTTTGGTGATACAACATCTAATGGATTTGACGATCGCTTAAAATTAATTTTTACTCGTTTTGAAAAAGAATATAAAGCTAAATTTTCAACAATGTTATCACAAACAAATTTGCATGTACGGTTATTTATTGAAGCTGAAATTTCAAACGATAAAATCACGGCATTATGGATGATGACATTAGGAAAAATTATTTCTCATCCAGTTAGTTTTGAAATTGAAGATCCCGTTAATTCGTCTACATTTATAGAAACATGGTTAGATGATAGTGAGCATGATGATGAGCTACTTTTAGTTATAAATACGCATCTATTTTCTGTTCCTATTAAAAATGAAGGTGAGTTTGCTTCGATGCTAATTTTAGCTGGAGAAAATGTGGATATAGAGTCGCTTTTACCCACATTTAATTCGCCATTAATAAAAGTACATCGAAGCGAACAAAAAGCAAACTTAACGCAAACTATTGATCATGCCTTATTGTGGGGAAGTGGTGATGATAATTATTATGGTGGAGTTTGGTATAGTGCTGTTTTGCCTGATCTAAATACTAAAATTTTGAATTACTTTAACCAGATTCAATTTGAAGCCAAAGATTATTTTAATATTGATGCATCAATTGGTTATGCTGGTTACTGTTCATATTGGTTAGCGTTGGCTTTAGCCATTGATAATGCGTTTATAAAAAAAGATAAACAATTGGTTATGGTAGGCAAGTCACAGCTTGTTGCTTCAGTTGTTTCGTGTGTGCAAGAAAATGAAGTCTAAAAATTGCTTATAATTTATTTTATCTATTGTATATAAAAAATAGTATGATGCCGAATTGTTTACACTTCATGATTAAAATAATCCTTTAAACACGCTATCACTGGCAAAATTGCCGAACTTGAAGTGACAGACTAAGAAATCATCAAAGCTAACAGCGATAAAAATCGTTCAGGAAAGTTATTGATTTTATTAAAGTTTTTTGAATTTAATTTTTTATGTTAGTTATACAATTACATTGATCGATTATCTTGCATGATATGGCATTACTTGTTGAGCATTTCAGAAAAATGGAGGTATTCAACCTCCTTGGGATGGGATGAATTGTTTTTGATTATTTCAGGTAAAATATCAGTAGGTAATGCTTATTTCATTTGAAACAGTGACATACTTTGCATTGTCATAAAGGTGTATTGTGCAGCTTGTAAATTTGCTTGTAGTATGGCGTATTCTGAAATGGCATCATACCAATCTACATCTTCAAATTGACTAATTTGTGTTTGAAATTCAATATCTAACGTTTTGCCTAGTGTGATTAGTCTGTTTACTTCGGATAATACCGAACCGCCTTCTGCTCTAAGCGTTGAAATATTGTTAAATGAATTGTCGACACCGTTGCGAGCTTTTGATAACCCTTCTCTAAATGCTTCAACACTTTTTTCATCATCATAATTTAAGTCTGATTTTAATGCATCGAGTGCATAATCAATACTGGCAAAAATATTGCTTTCTGCTGGTGAACCATCGGCATTTTTGACATTGGCATCAGTCATAAATACTTGAATACCTGTAAAACTTGCCGAGACCTCTCTTGAGTCATCAATCAGAACATTTACAGAGGTACTTCCACCAATATAAGTGACTTCGCCTGATTCATTTTTTATAAAAGGAGGTGTGTCATTTTTTTTACCAGCAAAAATGTAGTTACCGTTTGTGTCTTTTGAGTTAGCTAACGAAAGCAGTTGATCTTTTAAACCTTGTAATTTATTGGCAATATCTAGCCTATTTTCTTCATTTAATGTTTCATTAGCAGCATAAACTAAGGTTTCTTGAATTGATTGAATGACGGTGTTGATTTCCGACAAAAGCGTATCTTGGCGACTTAGTGTTTTTTCAGTACTTTCTCGCGTAGCTTGGAACTGCTCATTTTGAGCTTGCGCTTGTTTCAATATTAATGACTGTGCTGCTCCCATAGGATCATCTGATGGCGTTAAAATTTTTTTTCCTGTTGCTAGATGTAAACCAGATTTTTGCCATTTGCTATTAGTATTTAAAATACTTTGTGTATTTTTTTGATAGAGCGAGTTTGTACTAAGGCGCATTTTTTATCCTTTTATCATTTAGTTAAACTTAAAATGGTATCAAATAGTGTTGTTGCCGTATCAATCACTTTTGCATTCGCTTGGTAGTACTGCATATAAACTTGCATTGAGATATACTCTTCTTCAAGATTAACTCCAGATATTGATTGATTTTGCTCATAAATTTGCTGAGTTATATTTTGCGTTGATTGAGATGAAACTTTAGCTGTTTGAGTTTCGCTACCAATGTAACTCACTAAGGTTGTATAAGCACTTTTTAGCGTTGTTGTACCATTGATAAGTTTTTCATGTTGGATTTCTAATAATTTAGCAACATTACGATTATCGCCAGCGCCATTTTCTTCGTCATCAAAACCTGTTGCTAGTTTATTGACATCTTTAACCAACAGTTCTAATGACGAAGCAATATCCGCCACGGGTTTAATCATAAAAGAGTCACCACTCACTGCGTTACCGCTTATTTCAATAGATAGACCATCAAAAACCAATTTATTCCCTTCCATTTTTGGGGTTATTTGTTGATGATCGGATAATCTTGTGACAACCCAATCTTTGCCATTGAATTCTATTTTGTAATCAGATGCTTTTACATCTGTAACCGATGTAAACTCGATTTTAGCCGAGGCATTACCTTGATTTTTAGTATTGGTGATACAACTAGGATGGTTATAATCAAATAACTTTTCGCCTTGATTACCATTAATATCGATACCCGACATATGCACTTCGTTAAAGCGTTCTGCTAAATTGAGAGCGATTAAACCTAGTTGATTGCGTGCGTCGGTTAAAGGGCCTTCTCGAAAGGTTAATAGACCATTTAATGAGCCTGATGTGATGTTCTGACTAGTTAATTCCTGTGTTGCGCCTGAATGGTGTGTATAAATAATTGTATTGAACGAGGGATCATCTGCTGAAGGTTGGACTGATAATACATTTACAGAAGAACCTTGAACTAAATTTAATCCATTGGCTAATGATAAATTATATTGTCCGTTTTGCTCAGTAACGGTAATACCAATGATTTCACTCAGTTCGTTAACAAGTTGATCACGCTGATCAAGTAATGCATTGGGTTCAAGGCCGTTACCCACTGATTGTAGTCGTGAAATTTTTTGATTGAGATCAGCAATCTGCTGAGTATAAGTGTTGATTTTATCTACATTACTACTTAATTCAGTATTAATATTAGCGATTTGATTTTTTAAGTTCTTTTCTGTTTTATTAAACTGACTAGTTAACGATGCGAGATCACTAATCACAGTTTGTTTTGTTGATGCATCACCTGCATTTGAAGCTAGTTTATTTAAACTTGCAAAAAGGTTGTTGAGTTGTGATGAAATACTATTGTCATTTTCTGCCAATAGGTTATCGACTTTTGATAATTCATTATAATAGGCTTTAATTGAACCGCTTTGCGATTGTGATTGGCGCAGTTGTCCAACCACAAATTGGTTAAAGGCTCGGTTCACCGATGAAACCGAAACACCATTACCCACAAAACCAAAACTATGTTGAGTTCCATTAGCTTGACGTAAAATTTGCTGTTGACGATTGTAACCTGTTGTATGGGCATTACTAATATTATTGCTTATTACATTCAGCATATTTTGTGCAGCATTTAATCCACTAATACCAGTATTCATCAATGAATTTGTCATAAAAACTCCTAAATTTATAGTTTCAGTTAATAATATTATTATTAAACGAACGGGTTACTGTTTATATCGGCGCAATTCACCAAAACTTTAATTATTTTTTGGATAATGCCGTGGACGGTTTATCTTTTGATTATTGCTCGCTAGTGGATTGGCTTTGCTTTAAAAAATCAATACCTGTCATGTTGTTTTCAGACTCAATATATTCTTGTGCCGCTTTATTTAAGATCAAGATGCTAATACGACGGTTGGCATCATTACTGTAGTTTGGATTGTTTAAATTTACTGTATCAGCTAAGGCAATAATACGAATAATTTTGCTTGAATCTAAACCACCAGCAATAAGCTCTCTTCTTGATGAATTAGCTCTATCGGCTGATAATTCCCAGTTGCTATATCCTCGATCGCCTGTTGAGTATTGCCGTTCATCAGTATGTCCTGATAACGTAATTTTATTGGGTAATGAATTAATAATTGGGGCTAAAGTTTGCAGAATTTCTCGCATATTAGGATCGATTGTTGCACTACCTACATCAAACATTGGTTTATCGTCAGAGGCTAAAATTTGAATTCGTAAACCCATTTCAGTTAATTCAATAATAAGATTAGGTGCTAACTTTTTTAATTTTTCATCAAGATCGAAAATATCATAAATTTTTCGTGCCGCTTCAATCATTTGTATTTTTTCAAGTTGCTTTTTTTCAAATTCATTCTGTGACACAACATCATTTTTTTGTTCACCAAGCTGTTTACTCACATCATCGCCGCCACCAGGGATAGGGCTTTCACTATCACTAATGTTTTTACCACCATTGTAACCAATAATTAGAGGCGTTCTGAAGTATTCCGCAATGCCTTTCAACTCTTGTGGTGTAGATGTCGAAATTAACCACATGACTAAAAACAGCGCCATCATGGCCGTCATAAAGTCAGCATAAGCGATTTTCCATGAACCACCATGATGCCCACCACCATGCCCCGATTTTTTTTTAACTATTATTCTTACAGATTGATCTTTCATTACTCGTTATTTTTATTGATATTTTTATCTTTAATTTCTTGGATATATTTTTCTAATTCAAAAAATGACGGTCTTTCATGAGAAAATATCGTTTTTCGTCCAAATTCAATGCAAATTTGTGGTGAATAATCATGCATGCTAGCAATTAGTATGGTTTTTGTGCATTCTAATATTTTGATTACGTCGGCGTTTCTTTGTTTCAATAAAGCAGCTAATGGCGAAACAAATCCATAAGCAAGTAAGATCCCTAAAAATGTCCCAACCATCGCATGTGCAATAAGTTCACCAAGTTCACTGGCGGGTCTATCTGCTTGTGCAAGTGTATTAATAACTCCCATTACCGCTGCAACAATTCCAAATGCAGGTAGTCCATCGCCAATACTTGAAATGGCATCAACTGGTTTTTCAAGTTCATGAACAAAGGTTTCAATCTCTTCACTCATAAGTGTTTCGATTTCAAATACATCCATATTGCCGCTGATCATAAGTCGTAAGTAATCGGTGATAAAATCACAGATTCTAGGGTTATCTAAAATAAGTGGATATTGTTTAAATAGTTCACTTTCATGGGGATTATCAATATCTGATTCGATTGATAATCCTCCATTTTGACGAATTTTGGTTAAAACGGTGTACATTAAGCTGATCAGTGTCAAATACAGATTTTTATTATATTTAGATGTTTTAAATAATGACCCTAGCGATTTGAGTGTTGCTTTTATCGTTTTTTGTTCATTACTGACAATAAAAGCACCAATTGCAGCACCACCAATAATCAATAACTCAAGTGGTTGAAATAGTACTGCTAAATAGCCACCACTAAGCACATAACCAACGAGTGCTGAGGCGATGACGACAATATACCCTATAATTATTAGCATTGACTTTCTTCTTTCTCCATAAAATAAAAGTTAACTTGCTGAAATATTTTTAATATTTATTTAAGCCGTTATTTGTGTGGCAACGGATGAATTTAAATTGCTTAATGTAGATAACATTTTCAGACACTTTTCATTATTTTCTTTTGGTGTCTTATGATTCTTGTCTGCCCTTGATGGTGGTTGGCATAAACTACAAGTAAACGTGTTTTTGGGGTGATAAGCATGTGTAATAAAAAGTCCACGACAAGCTGTACAGCATGATTGTTGCATAATATTTTTTTCAACAAATTTGACTAAAATCCAGGCTCTGGTTAATCCTAAAACAGGTTCCTCTTTGTGTGAAAATTGACACTGTTCCAGATAAAGTTGATAGGCTTTTAGGATTGTTTGAATGCCTGATTTTAGGCCGTTTTTAACTAAAAAAGCATAAGCATTATAAAAAATACTGGCATGGATATTCGGTTCCCATGTCATAAACCACGAAGTTGAAAAAGGCAATAAACCTTTAGGAGGAGGACAACCTTGAATCTCTTTATAAAGCTTAATAAGTTTATTTCGGCTTAAATTAGTTTCACTTTCCAACATTTGAATTCTACCACCAAGGGAAATTAATTTGATGGCAAGCTGGGTTTCTTGATATTTTTGAATAATACTTGTACTTGTCATTTTGTTTCCTTAGCTACTTATTAAGTGAGTCTAATAGCAAACTTGATAAAAGAATTCCTGTATGCATCTGCTTTATATCTCTAACTCGCGATTCTTCTGTCAGTTTTTTCATCATTTCTGCGTTTTCAAATCTTAATTGAAATATTAATTGATTGGTTTCTGATAAAACTAACATTTGAGAGGTACTTAAACTGCTAAGTATATCTGCTGTTTGTTCATCAATACCTAATCGATACATTGCCATCACTTTATCTTTTTCTATCATTTTCTGACTTAATAGTAGTGTCGACAAATTCAAATGATGTATACATTTAAGAATATCGTCATCTAATATATTTCCCAATTTTGCCACCAATCTATATTTATTTTATTCGCGTAAAAAAACGAATAAATAGTAAAATTAAAGTAAAATATTTTTTTATATGCGTAAAGTTACATTTTTAAACGACAAAGGTCAATAAAAAAATTATTTCAATTTATTTTCGATTGTTTGCATTTTATTTCACTTATTTTTTTATTTTTTCTAAAAAGTGAGTTTACTTTGTATTCTTTTTATTGCTTGGCTATGTAATTGGCTTACTCTTGATTCACTAATATCCATAACTTTACCAATCTCTTTTAAATTAAGATCTTCTTGGTAATAAAGTGATAAAACGAGTTTTTCTTTTTGAGGTAAATTTTCAATTTGTTGAATTACTGTATTACGAATTTCTTCATCTATTATGGCTAAAAAAGGGTTATTATCTTCTTCATTTTCAATAATGGCATCAATGTTATCGCCAAGTTTTTGATGAATTTCATCATATGAACATATTTGACTACAATTTGAATCTAATAAAATCTTACGGTATTCACTAATTGATAATTTTAAATATTGGGCAATTTGCTCATCGCTAGGGGATGTTCCTTGCCGTTTCTCTAACTCATTAATGGCTGTTGTGACATCTTTAATCTGTTTTCGAGTTTTTCTGGGCAGCCAATCACGGCTGCGTAGTTCATCTAGCATTGCGCCTTTAATTCTTGGTATGGCAAAAGTAGCAAAGGTATTACCTTGTGATTTGTCATAACGCTTTATTGTATCTAATAAACCGATATAGCCAACTTGTAATAAATCATCCAGTTCAACTGTTGTAGGTAAGCGAACAGCTAATTTTAAAGCTTCATTACGAACCAAATGAATATACTGTTTCCAATCGATTTGGTTTATTACACCATGCGAGTTATATAAGCTATTATCCATTTTTGAACCAATGTTAAAAAAGTGCTTAACCGTATTATGACGATAGTTGGTAAATTTAATGGGCAGAATAAAGGGGTAAAAAATAGCTAATTATAAATATTAGTCATAACAGCATTATAAAAACACCGTTATGACTATATGATAAACTTAGAATGACCAAAAATAGATGATCATAATTACTGTAATAAAGATAATACAGATTGTGGTACTTGGTTAGCTTGTGCTAATACTGATGTACCTGCTTGTTGTAAAATTTGACCACGAGTCATGTTTGATACTTCAGTTGCATAATCTGCATCTTCAATTCGGCTACGTGCAGAACTTAAGTTGTTTACAGTATTGTTGATGTTTGTTACTGTTGATTCGAAACGGTTTTGTACCGCACCAAGCTGTCCACGTAATGCATCAATTTTTGATAATGCTGCATCAATGGTTTTTAATGGATCTGTTGTTGGAGTTTCAGATACGTTAAAATCTTTTAAACCAAGCTCTGAACTATCAATTTTTTTCAAATTGATTTCAATGGTTTCGCCGTCATTTGCACCTACTTGGATTTTAAGTGTTTTATCTTCAGATAATACTTTAGAACCATTGAAATCAGTTTGTTTAGAAACACGATCAATCTCATCTAAACGTTGATCGATTTCATTTTGGATAGACTCTAAGTCACTTTTAGAGTTAGTACCATTTGCTGCTTGAACAGTTAGTTCACGAATACGTTGAACGTTATTGTTGATTTCATTTAATGCACCTTCAGTAGTTTGTGCAAGTGAAATTCCATCATTTGCATTACGCGCTGCTTGAGTCAACCCTTTGATATTTGAAGAGAAACGGTTAGCAATAGCTTGTCCTGCTGCATCATCTTTTGCGCTATTAATACGCATACCAGAAGAAAGACGCTCAATTGCTGTACCAAGAACGCTTTGAGAGTTGTTAAGATTATTTCTTGCCATTAAAGACATTGTATTAGTATTAATTACTTGTGCCATTTTTATCTCCATTAATATAAATAATAAAATCAACGATATATTGATATTTTTTTCAATACTTTTGCTGATATATAACTTATCGGTAATAAAATAAGGAACTTTAGTTTTTTTAACATTTATATTTTTTAAAAAAGGTTATTTTTTTTCAAAAATTATAAATATTAATAAATAAATCATTATGTTATTTGTTTTATAAATAAATTTTCAATGGTTATTTTCTGTTCGTAAAAACAGACAGATTCTTCCCTATTAAATAAATACTGAGTTGATGCTAAATTTTTAGAAAAACTAACCGATATAATAAATATTGAATAATTGTTATAGGCAGATTAAATCATGGCAATGAGTGCATTAGGGATTGGTTCTGGAATCGATCTGGGTGAAATTTTAAATCAATTAGAAGCAGCAGAAAAAACACGGTTAACACCAATCACTACGCAACAAAAGGCGATTAATGCCAAAATTAGTGGTTTTGGTAAATTAAAGAGTGCATTAACTACATTTAATACGGCAACCGCAAAATTACAAAAAAAGGAATTGTTTCAAAGTCGAACGGCACCGGGTAATAATGATTATTTTTCAGTAAAAGTAAATAGTAAAGCGGCATTAGGTAATTATGCTGTTACCGTGGATCAATTAGCGACTTCTCATGGAGTTGCAACATCAGCTATCAATGATAAAGCAACTCAGCTAGGTAATGGTAATGAAACACGAACTATTACTATTGAACAAGCAAATGGCGATAAGCTTGATGTAACATTATCTAAAGACGAAACCTCATTAGAAGCAATCGCCAACGCAATTAACAATGCTCAATTTGTTGATGAAAATGGAAAAACAAGCCCATCAACGATGAATGCTGCAGTTGTTCGTTCTGGAGATGGTCGTTATCAATTAGCTATTACTTCGAAAGAAACTGGTGAGTTACAAACTATTACCTCTATCACATCTGATGATGAGAAGTTAAATGAAATTATTGGGTTTGATATTAATCAACCGAACAATAGCCATATGACTGAAGTTTCAAAAGCGCAAGATGCTAAGTTTTCGTTTAATGGTATTGCTATAACAAGCAGTTCTAATACCGTCAAAGATGTGGTTGCAGGTGTAGATCTTACGTTAAAAGCAACGACAACAACCAGCCAAAATTTAGCGATAACTGCGGATGATGAAAAAGCCGAAGAAGCGATTAAAGAGTGGGTAGAGGCATTTAATCAGCTACAATCCACAATATCAACATTAACCCAGTTTACCGCTGATGAAAAAAATTCTAAGGAGCTAAACAGTAGTAATGGTCCGCTTGTTGGTGATGCAACATTACGTAATATAGATCAAAGCATTCGTTCCATATTTTCTAAAGGACAAGCTGGCGAGTTTTCGGTATTAGCTCAAATTGGTATTAATATGGACAAGAATGGTACGTTAACCATTAATGAAAATAAGCTAAAAAACGCACTGAGTGAAAACAGTGATGCCGTAGCGACATTGTTTACAGGTGATGGTAAAACTACCGGAATTGCTAATGAAGTTTTCGCCAAAGTTAGTGGGTTTATTGATAGTGATGGCATGATTGATTCAGCAACTAACGGTTTAAATGCAACATTAAAGTCATTGGATAAACGTCACGAGCAAGTAAGTAATTCAATTGAGCAAACTATTGAACGTTATCGAGTTCAATTTACTAAATTAGATGTTTTAATTAATTCTTTAGATAGTATGAGTAATTATTTAACAACACAATTTGATATGATGGTAAACTTAAAAAAATAGAGGAAAATAATGTATAAATTAGGTTCGAAAGCCTATGAACAAGTCAATTTAGAAACGCGTGTTAGTCAGGCTTCGCCGCATCAATTAATTGTTTTATTATTTGATGGTGCACTTAACGCAATTAAATTAGCAATTTTATATATTCAAAAAGGTAATATCGCAGGTAAAGGTGCGGCAATTTCTAAAGCAATTAATATTGTTGATAACGGTCTTAAAAGCTGTTTAGATTTAGAAAAAGGCGGCGAAATTGCCGAAAATTTAGATCGCCTTTATCACTATATTAGCCAACAATTAATCTTAGCCAATTTACATAATGATAAAGAAAAACTGCAATCTTGTTTTGATTTATTAAACAATATTGCTGAATCTTGGCGGGAAATTGCAAAATAAAAAGGATGATTATGAAAGGAAATCAATTACTAGAACAATACGAACAATTTAATTATGTTATTGAACAAATGTTAATTAATGCAAGAGATGAAAACTGGGATTTATTAGTGAGTTGGCAAACGAAATATCTTCAATTATCAAAAGGAATTATGTTGGTTGATGATTTCGCTAGCATTGAAAATATGCCCCCGCAACATCAAGATATTGTGCGTATGTATATTAAAAATATACTTAGTTATCAACAACAACTAACTCAACTGATCATTGCTCGTCATACTCAGCTTAGAGAGTTGATTGGTAAACATGTTGATTATCAGAACAAAGTAGGAAATTACCAAAAAATTGCAAGCCTAATGTAAATTGCCGAATCGATTTGCTTGAATCTTATTTATAGATAAGATTCAAGCAAAATTGCCATTAAATAACTTTAACCAATATTTCGATTTAAAATAATTAACTCTTTATTTTTTGCTTTTATGCAGTTCTCTTTACCATAAAAAACAACAGTATAATTATCATCTTTGGTTTTGACGATCTCACTAATGATTAATTCTTTTGTGGATAATTTAAAAATTTCTTTTGTGTACAGGTTTATATAGCAACCTACGGTTTCCTGAGAAAAGGCTTCGATCACCTGATTATTTTGAATTGTAATCCATCCATTGCCCAATTCATCTATGAATCGGATAACAAACGTTTCTGCGGCGATTTTTATCGGTTCCCAAATAGAATAAATTTGTCTTTCCATATCGAGTAATAGATTTTGTTCTATTTTTCCTTCGGGTGAAACACTAATCAAATAAAATTTACCTTTTTCATCAATACCTAAGATATTTGATGTATAAGTAAAACTTAAATTCAATACGCTCATTAGAAAGAAACGTTTTCCTATGTTTATATTTCTTGACTGTAAATTCCTTCCTATTTCATCAATTTGACGATGTAACCAAACATTGTCAACATAAGCAATTAGATGGATTTGATTATTCAAAGAATCAATAAATAATTTGTTATATTTGGGAAACGGAATTTTATTTATATAGGTTTTTTTTATATCATCATTTTTAAATTCAACGGCAATCAATTTATCTGGTTTTGTAGCAGAAAAAATATCAACATCATGGAAAATACAAAAATTATGACATGTTCCTATAAAATCACCGAGAATAGGTCTCTTGGGTTTTGGATAGGTAAGATTCTCTCTATCAAATAATGGTAACATAATATTTAAGTCTTTATCTGGATGGTACACGGTAATAGATACATAATCCTTACCTGTAGGGCTTACAAAGAACTCAGGTAGGATTCCATCTAACTCATGATAATAATTAATACTTTTTTTATCCAAATCTATAACGATATATATGACATTATAACTCATTCCGTTTTTATGATAAAAATTAGCAGAAATAACAAGCTTTTCCTGACAATATATTGCACCTTTTATATCAAATCCATCAAGCGTAGCAAGAACAGTAAGTGGTCCTAATGTTGGGAAATCGATATGTTGTTCATTCAAGGCAATATTAGCTTTTTTTAATGTTATCACTTTAAATCCTTCATGTATTGTTTATTATTTTATTGAATAATGACAGTATGTTGTTACTTTTAAAAAAAGTACAGCAAAAATCGTGAGGTCTTTTGACCAATCAGTTGATAAAGAAAATAACATATTTAGTAATACAACAAGCATCAAAAACATGAGCGGAGCTTGTTGTAAATTTGAAACGAGCGATAAGTTGATTATCGTATTTAGATTAGAATTAATAGTTATCTGCAGAAAGAAAATACAAAAACTAAGGGATGAGTATTATATTCGCTGTTATTAATTAAACATTCATATTCATAATTTCTTGATAAGCAGCTACCAGTTTATTCCGCACTTGAATGCCAAACTGCAATGATACTGATGATTTCTGCATGCTAACCATTACCTCGTTTAGCGAAATATTAGTATCACCCATTTCAAATGCTGTAGCTTGTTGATTTGCTTGTATTTGCAATTGACTTATTTTATCCAAAGCCGTTTTTAGCTCTGAACCAAAGCTTTTTTTATCAGTAATATGCGCTTTTGGGGTAATAGAAGCTAACTCATTTAAATTAGCCAGTTCAATTGAGTTTAACATATTGATTGTATTCATCTTGATAATTATTTTTTCGTTTATTCTGCCAATGTATCGTTAAATTTATCATAAAAACAAAAAATCAAAGAGTTTAAGTAAGGGGAAAACTGTGCGCTTTTCTTGCCATTGAATTTTTTAAATACATGGATAATAAACTACAGAGTTAATCTAAATAGTTTAGAGTCAGGATGCTATGGCTAGCGAAACAGTCAATAATAAGGGCGAGTCAATTTTCAATAAGTTGCCTTTTGCCGATCAACTAAAACAAAACAAAAAAATGGCATTGTTAATTGCAGGTGTAATTACAATAGCTATTGTTAGTTTTATCTATTTATGGGCTAAGGATGAGTCTTATAGTGTTTTATTTAGTAATTTAAATGATAAAGATGGTGGCGAAATAATTAGTCAACTTGATAAGATGAATATTCCTTATCAGTTTTCTGCCTCAGGTTCGACAATCTTAATTCCACAAGACAAGGTGTATGATACCCGTTTACGTATAGCGCAACAAGGATTACCTAAAGGTGGTTCTGTTGGTTTTGAATTACTCGACAAAGAAAGCTTTGGTATGAGTCAATTCAATGAGCAAATCAATTATCAACGCGCACTAGAAGGTGAATTATCCAGAACAATATCGATCATCAGTAGTATTGATGATGCTAGAGTGCACTTGGCAATGCCAAAACCGTCGTTATTTGTTCGTGAGCGAAAATCACCATCAGCTTCTGTTGCATTAACTTTACTACCAGGCCGAAGTTTATCACAAGGTCAAATCGAAGCTATTATTCACTTAATTTCAAGCAGTGTGCCTGAATTACAGGCAGATAAAGTGACTATCATCGATCAGCATGGTCATTTATTAACGGGTGAAGGTTACCGAAACAGAAATACGAATGTTGCTCAACTCGAATTTAGTGAACGGATTGAAGAGAGTATTCGCCAACGAGTAGAAAAGATTATTATACCCATTCTAGGTAAAAATAATGTTAAAGTACAAGTTAATGCCGATGTTGATTTTAGTCGACAAGAATCAACATCAGAAACGTATGATCCTAATAGCGATATTGCGAATCAAACTATTCGTAGTAAGCAGAAAATGGAAAACCAACAATCCGCCAATAGTTATGGTATAGGTGGTGTGCCTGGTGCTCTATCTAACCAACCGTTGCCAACGTCTAGTGCACCGATTGATGCAGATGAAACAAAAACCGCATCGACTGAAAAAACAGATAAAGCGCAATCTTACAACCTACAATCAAATAATACAGTCAACTTTGAAGTAAACCGGCAAGTTATACACAGTCAAATACCAGAAGGGCGAATTAAACGCTTATCTGTTGCCGTTTTAGTTAATTATAAATTTGTCACAATCGAACCCAGTGAAAATGAATCTGAATCTGATGATAGTCAGGAGCCAGCTAGTACTGAGCAATGGGTAAAACTAGATAACGATGAACTTAAAAATATTGAGTTGTTAGCCCGCCAAGCGATGGGATTTTCAGATGTACGTGGTGATTCACTCACTGTAGCCAACTTAAAATTCACCGATCAACAATTAGATGAAGATAACAGCCTGGCATTTTGGAAAACCAATGAATTTTATCAAACGGTTAAAAATATTGGTAAGTATTTGATTTACACTTTGATTTTATGGGTTGTTTGGCGAAAAGTATTACGTTCGCTATGGGTAAAAGTACAACGACAATATCTAATTTTAAGTGATAAAACCACTGACGCATCAACTGTTGCCGAGGAAAAATTAGATTATAAGGCGCACAGTAAACAACAGCAGAAAATATTTGAAGATAACATGCAACAACAGCAATACATCCGCAAAGTTGTCGAAAAAGACCCTCGTGTTATGGCATTGATAATTCGTGGCTGGATGAATAAGGAGGACACCGAACAATGAATTTAAGTGAGTCTCAAAAAGCGGCCACCGTATTAATGGTATTAGGTGAAGAGCTGGCTGCAAAAGTGATGCAGTATTTAAGTTCGAAGGAAGTACAGCAAATCAGTGGTGCAATGATGTCATTGCCTCAGCTTTCTCAAGAACAGTTAAAAAGTATACTTAATGAGTGTCAAGGAACACTTGATGATTGTGCTGTTTTAAATACAGACACTGATGGATACTTACGTACAATACTTGAAAAATCCATTGGTAGTGAAAAAACCGAACGCTTACTTGACGATCTATTAAATACTGATCGTGAAGAAGCAACTGACGGTCTTGAAATGCTGAATTTTGTTGATGCTGCACGAGCGGTTGATCTTGTTAAAAAAGAACATCCACAAATTATTGCGACAATATTAGTGCATTTAAATCGTGATTTAGCGGCTGAAATTTTGAATCTATTTGATGATGAGTTACGTAATGACGTTATGTTGCGAATAGCCACATTTGGTGGTGTTGAACCATCAGCGCTTAAAGTGTTATCAGCATCATTATCAACGTTATTACATGGTCAAAATATTAAACTGAATAATATGGGTGGAATTCGTACAGCGGCTGAAATTATTAACTTAATGAAATCTCAGCAAGAAGAGCAAGTTATCAACTCATTACGTGATTATGATGGTGAGCTTGCACAGAAAATTATTGATGAAATGTTCTTATTTGAAAATCTTGTTGAAGTGGATGATAGAAGTATCCAACGTCTACTTAAAGAAGTCGATAACGAAGTACTCATCATCGCCTTAAAAGGTGCGTCAACAGCATTACGTGACAAACTATTAAGTAACATGTCGCAACGTGCCGCATCGATTTTACGTGAAGATCTTGAAAACAGACCGCCAGTACGTTTATCGCAAGTTGAAACCGAACAGAAGAAAATTTTGGTTATTGCGCGTCGATTAGCAGAAAGTGGCGAAATGATCTTAACTAGTGGTGATGATGAATACGTATAATCAATCCAATCAATTGAACTGGCAACCACTAAATTTTCGGGATTTAGCTACATGTTCGCTATCGAATGCAAACGAAAACAAAGCGATAGAGCAAACCGAAGTTAGTGTGTTACAGCCTGATCTTGAGATTGAACCAGAGCCAGAATCAGAACTTAATACCGAAAATTCAGAATCCGCAGTTATCCAACAAACATTGGAGCAATTAAAGCAGGAAGTGGAAACACAAGCCTACCAAGAGGGCTTTAATTTAGGTCAAGAGGCGGGATTTGAAGAAGGAAAAAAAGCAGGTTATGAACAAGGCTTTCTTCTTGGTCAACAAGAAGGGCGAGAGCAGATTGAACAACAATTGAATGATGAAAAACACAAAACTATTTGCGCTATAACGGATATATCTAATAATTTTGCACAATCAATTAATGATATTGATGAATTAATCGTACCTAAGTTGTTTGATTTAGCGTTAATTGCTGCCGAAAAAACAGTCGGCAGTCTTACTAAAATCAAACAAAAACAACTAATGCATACGATAAAAATATTGGTCGATCAGTGTTCAATTTTGTCAGAACCTATGTCATTACACCTTAATCCCACTGATTGGCAATGGTTAGAACCCATGCTTAATGAAGAAAACTTACAATATCAGTGGCAACTCATTGCAGACCCTAACATTGAAATAGGGGGCTGTAAAATTTTTACTGACACCAACGAAATTGATGCCAGTGTCAACAATCATTGGCAAATCATGTCTGACTGTTTGCAACAGGATGATCATTAACGTGAAATATTCATCTTTATGGTCAGATAAAATTACCCAAGCGACACAGCGACTGGAATCTTTATCTTTAATTCGTCAATATGGGCGCTTGGTCAAAGCATCGGGACTAGTCCTTGAAGCGGTTGGATTAAAATTACCTTTAGGATCTAACTGCCTAGTTGAGCGACAAACAGAGGGGCAAATTGAGCCTGTTGAGTGCGAAGTAGTTGGCTTTAAAGATCAAACGCTTTATTTAATGCCCTTTGAATCAACAGACGGTATTTTATTGGGTGCACGAGTTTATACTAAACAATATGATCTAACACACTTTAGCCATAAAGTATTGCCAGTAGGCATGGGGTTATTAGGTAGAGTTGTTGATGCCATGGGTAAGCCGTTAGATGGCAAACCTTTACCAGAACATATTGAGTATGCAGGGTTAGCAAGTAAATCACTTAATCCATTACAACGAACGCCAATCCACCAAGTATTAGATGTTGGTGTAAGAGCAATAAATGCGTTACTGACCGTAGGGCAAGGGCAACGAATGGGCTTATTTGCAGGATCTGGCGTGGGTAAAAGTGTTTTGCTTGGTATGATGGCGCGTTATACTCAAGCGGACATCATTGTGGTTGGTTTGATCGGTGAACGAGGTCGAGAAGTTAAAGACTTTATCGAAAACATATTGGGTGAAGAAGGTTTAGCTCGAGCGGTTGTGGTTGCTGCGCCGGCTGATGTATCCCCCTTATTGCGCTTACAAGGTGCGGCCTATGCCACTAAAATTGCTGAAAGCTTTCGTGATCAAGGGTTTAACGTTTTATTGATTATGGACTCATTAACTCGTTATGCCATGGCACAACGAGAAATTGCCTTAGCAATTGGCGAACCCCCTGCGACGAAAGGATATCCGCCTTCGGTATTTGCAAAATTACCAGCATTAGTTGAAAGAGCAGGTAATGACGAAAGCGGTAAAGGTGCAATTACTGCCTTTTATACGGTATTAACTGAAGGTGACGACCAACAAGATCCGATTGCTGATTCTGCGCGAGCAATTTTAGATGGGCATATTGTATTATCACGAGCACTTGCCGAATCAGGACACTATCCTGCTATTGATATTGAAGCTTCGATTAGTCGAGTTATGACCGACCTAACCCCCCCCGAAGACGAAAAAAAATCACGATTATTTAAAAAACTGTTTTCAAGTTTTCAACGAAACCGTGATTTAATCAATGTCGGTGCTTATGTAGCGGGTACTGATCCTTTATTAGACAAAGCAATAACACTATATCCCACAATGCAAAAATTTTTACAACAAGGTATTTATGAACACTGCAGTTATCAAGATGCCTATCAACAATTAGCGGACATAGTTGCACCGCAACTAACTCGTTAGGAATCGTGTGCTATGAATAAACATTCATCAAAAATAGCCTTTACTACATTAAAAAAACTGGCACAAAAAGCGGTTGACGATAATTTAATGAAGCTAAAAAGCGCGAATGAGAATCAACAAAATGCACAATCACAGCTTAATGCGTTAACGGATTATTATGTTGAATATCAACAAAAATTAAATAATGCCTTATCTGAAGGCATAAAAGGCAGTGAGTTAAGCAACTTTACATCGTTTATTGCGTCTATTGAGCAAGGCATTGAGCAACAAAAAAAATTGTTGTTATCGTTAGATCTCAAACAAAAGCAAATTATAAAAAACCTTAATCAATCGCAAAAAAACGTAAACACTTATGCCACATTACTCAACAAACAGCATAACCAATATTTACGACAGCAAAATCGGTTACAACAAAAACTGACAGATGAATTTGTGCAATTACAATTAGCAAGGAGAATATTAAATGAATATTAATCTGATTAATGATTTAAATCTTACCGCTTCTCGCCCATCAGAACTTGTTGAAACCGATAGCATGGTTAACGATAATGAGCATTTTCAGCAATTATTGCAATTTAGTGAAAACCCAACAGAGCAAAATAAAAAAATAATTAATGCCAAGTCAAATGGTGAGAATGAGGAACATCAAGATAACGATGCCGACATGTCGTTTATCGCCATTTATCCTTTTAATAGCGTACCACAACATCAAATGCATTCTACTTTGCTTGATGCAACTGGACATAGTGATCTCGACATTGATCAAAATTCATTAATAACGGCTAATATAAATACTGATTCATTAGGGGATTTATCGACTGATACTGCAACAAATGAGCAGGCAACAAAGTTGCTTTCTTCTATTTATGGTAGTGAAGACTTAATTAATAAAACGAATTCACAAATCGATGTCATGCTATTAGCGGATAATAAAAAAGAGGTAAAGCCAGCGCTTACTCGTAAGCAAGCGGCAAACATTAGGGGCGAGTTTAATTCTAATATAAATCACACTAAAAATAAGCAAAATGCGAGTAATATCATTCAAAAAATAGATAATTTACAAACTCAATTTGCAACCAATAATTATAATCCAGATGCGACTGAATATCACAATAAAGAATTTTTATTAGCACCCAATACAAATGGGCCGAGCTCGTTATTATCGTCAGTAAATGCTACGGTAAAGCCATCGACAATAAACCTAGCAACACAAGTTAGCAATGAACAATGGCAAACCTCGCTAACTGAACAAATTGTTATGTTTAATCGTCAAAACCTTAAAACTGCTGAAATTAAACTACAGCCTCAAGAATTAGGATCTTTGCACATTAAACTTGAAATAAATGACGATAAAATGAACCTGAATATGATGGCTGCACATCATGTTGTTAAGGGAATGTTAGAATCGGCATTACCTTTTTTAAAAACATCACTAGAACATCAAGGCATTACACTAGAACAAGCCAATATTGGTGACTTTTCGATGATGAGCGATTCACAACAATCAGCCATGCATCACCCTAAAAAAAATAGCCAACCACAAAGAGAAATATTACTTGATACGGCAGATGATAATATTGATCCAATTCACTTTGAAAACCGAACACTAAGTACAAGAATCAGTATTCTTGCTTAAAGCTTATACAAGCCCAATGGAGTAAAGCGCTTAAATAGGTAATGTTTTATTGCCTATTCTTCAAATCAATTTTAAAAATATGATTTATTATTCTTGTTGCTATAGACACTAAATGAATTGTAGATCCTTTAAAATATTATAGAGACAAGAATAAACATGCCAACAACCAAAAAGAAATTAAGTATTTTAAATTTATTTCTTATTCTTATTACACTGTTAGCAATAGGCGCTGCAGCTTATTTGTGGTTTCAAAAAGGTTCACACAGCACAATTAAAGAACCAGAAGAACCCGAAGTTACATCGCCAATATTTTTAACATTAAAGCCATTCACTCTTTCATTGCCTGCTTCGGAAGAACGTATCGACATTAACAAAACGCTATATGTCGGTATTGTTTTACGTGTGGCGAATGAAGACCAAAAAACAGTGTTATTAGATTATTTACCCGAAGTAAGAAGCGATGTACTACTTTTAACCTCAAAACAATATGTTAATAATCTAAAACGAGAAAAAGGAAAAATCGATTTACAAGAGCAGATAAAAACTGCCTTATCCCGACAATATGATGCAAAACATTTTGTTACGATTGATGAAGTGCTATTTACTGATTTTATTATACGGTGATTAACATGTCTGATAAGCATGAATCAACAACAAGCCTTGATGAAAATAACAACGAGGAGCAAACCTTAGATTGTTCATTAATAACAGAAGAAAATTCTGCAAACAATTCAAAGGTTGACGCTGCATTCAATTTTCCTACATTGGGTAAAACGCCCAATGTAAAACCCTATGATCTATCCGTTAAACATCGCTTTATTCCTGAGCGTTTAACTGCATTAGAAATCATTAATGAACGTTTTGCTCGACAATTTCGAATTGGTTTATTTAACCGATTACGTCGCAATACCGATGTGATAGCATCTCCTGTTGAACCACTTACATTTGAAGAATTTTCTGAAATTTCGTCGGCAACGCATTTAAATCTTGTACACCTTAACCCATTAAGAGGTGCAAGCTTATTTTCATTTTCGCCTGAATTGGTTTTTATTATTGTTGATTCCTTATTTGGTGGCGATGGACACTCGACTCAAATTGAAACAGAAGGACGAGAGTTTACCCACACAGAACAGCAAATTATTAAAAAAGTCTTAGAGTTAGCATTAGTTATCTATCAAAACTCATGGGCGGATGTTTACTCGATTGAAACCGAATATATTCGCTCTGAAATACAAAGTAAATTTACCAATATCACCAATTCGCCTGATGATATTGTTTTAACAAGCAACTTTAAAGTCGAAGTCGGTAATAGTAAAGCAACTTTTTGTGTTTGCATTCCTTATTCAATGGTTGAACCTATCAAAGAGCTGCTCATCAAACCACCGATTGAGCAACAAACTTACCAAGATGATAATGTTTGGATGAGCTCGCTAACTAGCGGAATCAAACAATCTGCGGTCGAACTAGTCGCTAATTTTGCTACTGTCAATACTTCTGTAGCCAAATTATTAGCCTTAAAGACTGATGATGTTTTAATGATCGAAAAACCCACAAGCCTTGATGTCACCGTAGGGGGCGTACCTATTTTAACGGGGCATTATGGCAAAATGAATAAACAATATGCAATTCAAGTTGAGCAGGTCATTAACCCTGTATTAGAGCAATTGAATGAAGGAGTTTTTAATGACGGATATCAAACAAAATAGTGATGACAAACAACCATCTAATATAAATAGTGACCAAATTATCACTCAAGAGGCCATTTTTGAAACACTATCGCCACAGCAAACAGAAGATAAAAAAAATGATATCAATTTGATCCTTGATATTCCTGTAAATTTAAGCGTTGAATTAGGCAGAACTAAAATGGCTATTAAAGATCTCTTAAATCTAACCCAAGGATCGGTTATAGCTTTAGATGGTCAGATAGGCGAGCCATTAGATATATTAATTAATGGCTACTTAATTGCTCAAGGTGAAATTGTTGTTGTGGGCGATAACTACGGTGTACGTATTACCGACATTATTACCCCAGCAGAACGAGTAAGAAGATTGAGTCGCTAATGACAAGCAAACAATCCTCTTTAGAACAACCAACTATTGGTACAACAAGCACTTTATTGGCACCTTCTTCTGAATTAAATATCTATACCGAAGTGGGATCATCAATGGGGCTAATGCTAATTGTGGTCATCGGTTTTATTTTATTATGTGGATGGCTAGCTAAACGAATGGGCTGGAAAAAAAAATCCCACCAATGGTTAGATATCAAAGCGACATACAACATTACCCCAAAAGAACGCATTATTATGGTTCATGTTGATAATCAATTATTAATTGTTGGGGTTACGCCACAACAAATGACACTACTTCACACCATCGATGAACAACGCACTCAAACGCTACTTAAACAAAATGTAACAGGTAAAAACTCGGCTCAAAATAATGCATTTCAACAAATATTACAAGCTGCGTTGAAAACCAAAAAGGAGTAACAACAAGTGCGATCAAATTTAACTATTTTACTAAGCTTATTGTTATTTAGTCTGCCAAGCTATGCTGAAACATCCACATTATCAGCTATCGCACAACCACTCAGTAGTGAACAAGGTTGGGCATTACCCGTTGAAACATTAGTATTTTTAAGTTTACTTACTTTTATTCCTGCCATATTACTTTTGATGACCAGCTTTACACGCATCATTATTGTACTAGGATTATTACGTAATGCACTTGGCACACAGTCAGCACCACCTAATCAAGTTATTTTAGGTATTGCGCTTTTTATGACCTTTTTTATTATGTCACCAGTGGTTGATAAAATTTATGAAGAAGCTTATGTACCTTACTCGCAAAATCAAATTACTATGCAAGAAGGCTTAAACAAAGCAAGCAAGCCATTACAACAATTTATGTTAACCCAAACGCGAGAAAACGACCTAGCGCTATTTGTCAACATGTCTCATACCAATAACATTCAAACCCGTGACGACATTCCATTAAGAGTGCTTGTTCCAGCTTTTGTTGTCAGTGAATTAAAAACAGCATTTCAAATTGGTTTTACTATTTTTATTCCTTTCTTAGTGATTGACCTTGTGGTTGCTAGCACACTTATGGCATTAGGTATGATGATGGTGCCACCAGCGACCGTGTCTTTACCGTTTAAATTAATGTTATTTGTCTTGGCTGATGGATGGCATCTATTGCTAGGTTCATTAGCGCAAAGCTTTTTTAGTTGAGTCACACCATGTCACCAGAATATATAAGCACCTTAGCAATACAAGCAGTAAAAGTTGCCGCATCACTTGCAGGGCCAATATTACTCGCTGCTTTAATTACGGGGCTTATTATTAGCTTATTACAAGCGGCAACACAAATTAACGAAATGACATTATCGTTTATACCTAAAATTATTGCCGTCGTTGTCGTCTTAACCTTATGGGGGCCAACCATGTTATCGACCATGATTGACTACCTACAAACTGCCATTACTGACATACCTAATTTAACACGTTAACTATAATGGATTTTGATAGTAATAGTTTATTTAATATTGATTTATTTTCTTTTATTCAAATTGGTTTTTTCCCTTTTGTGCGTATATTAGCGTTAATTGCGACTGCGCCTATTTTTGGTGAAAAAGAGATCCCAAACCGTGTCAAAATAAGCCTAGCCTTACTTATTACCATTTTATTACCGCTACCAAATCTTGATGACAGCATCAAAATATACTCTTTAATGGGGGTTATAATCACAGCTCAACAAGTCATGATTGGCGTACTAATTGGCTTTACTATGCAATTGGCGTTTATGGTCATGCGGTTTGCTGGTGAATTAATTGGCATGCAAATGGGGCTAGGAATGGCAACTTTTTTTGACCCAATCGGCGGACCATCGACATCGGTATTATCACGCCTAATAAACCTTATTGCATTATTAACATTTTTAAATCTTGATGGACATTTATGGCTACTCTATGGCATATCAAACAGTTTTGACATTATTCCCATTGGATTAATGTCATTGCAAGCAAATGGATATTTGGTACTGATCGAAATCAGCAAACTACTATTTATTAACGGTATTATGCTAGCACTTCCCTTAATGACCTTACTGCTAATTGTCAATATATCACTAGGGCTACTTAACCGAATGACACCACAGTTATCAATCTTTGTTGTCGGCTATCCTGCAACGCTATTATTAGGATTATGTATGCTCACTTACCTAATAACAACATTACCAACATTTGTAGAATTTGTTTTTGAACAAATGTTTGAAAAAATTTCGAACGTATTATGGTATTTAAAGTGGTGATATTGATAACGGATTAAATTAAAAAAACAAAATAAAAACTTCAATAAAATCAACAACTTTCCTGACCGATTTTTAGCAATAAATTACATTAAGCCATGATGTTTAAAAAACTGTATCAATGCGGATAGACCAACATTGACACAGTATTTAGCTTGTTTCTATTAAGCCTTTTTAACAAAGCAGGCTTTTAACATAATCTTCATACCATCAACTTTACAATCAATTTCGTGATCGCCTTCGACTAAACGAATACCTTTCGCTTTCGCACCTTTTTTAAGCACTGTTGATGATCCTTTTAATTTAAGATCTTTAATCAAAATAATATCATCACCATCGGCAAGTAAGTTACCATTACTATCTTTGACTTGTAATCCATCGTCAGAAGCCGCAACTTCGTTTGGATCCCATTCATGCGCACATTCAGGGCAAACATAAAAAGTACCGTCGTGATAAGTATGCTCCGATTGGCAAGCAGGGCAATTAGGTATAGATTCCATGGGTTATCTTTCTTCCAAATTAAATAAAATGACGCTTACTATAGCAAAAAATGCTATTAAGTCATAGCATTCAGCGCTAAGTTTCTATTAGGCATTTTTATACATCTGCACTATTTGAATGACTATTATTTAAAATAAGTAAAAACCTCTCAGAAAAGTTATTGATTTTATTGATTTTTTAATTTGGTTGTTTTTTATAAAAACAACCAAATTCCCTCTTTACTAATCAAATCGCCCCAACAATACGATGCGGTATATACGGCTCTTCTAAATAAGCAATATCATCTTCCGATAACGAAACCTTAATAGCCCCAACTGCATCATCAAGATATTTAGTTTTAGTCGCGCCAATAATTGGTGCTGTCACTCCTTTAGCAAATTGCCACGCTAGTGCTATTTGTGTCATTGTCACACCGTATTTTTCGGCAAGTTCATTAACCCTTTGTACAATACTAGTATCGGCTTTTTGCGTGCTGTCATATTTAGACTTGGCGACTTGGTCGGTTTGGCTGCGTAAGGTGTCGGCTTGCCACTCTAAACGAGCAAGTCTGCCTGCGGCTAAAGGGCTATAGGGTGTTAAAGAGACATTAAATTGTTGGCAGATAGGAATAAGCTCACGTTCGTCTTCACGATACAGCAAATTGTAGTGATTTTGCATCGAAACAAAAGGTGTCCAGCCATTTTGTTTGGCGACAAGTTGCATGTTATGAAATTGGTACCCATACATAGCCGATGCGCCTAACGCACGGACTTTTCCTGCTTTGACTAAGTTGTGTAGTGCTTGCATTGTTTCTTCAATTGGTGTTGTGTAGTCAAAGCGGTGGATAATGTATAAATCAATATAGTCAGAGCCAAGTCGTTTAAGCGATCCGTCGATTTCCTTTTCAATTGCAGCTTTTGATAGGTGTCCTTCATTAAAATAGACTTTGGTTGCTAAGATGACTTTGTCGCGGGCAATATTTTTTTTAAGTGCTCGCCCTAAATACTCTTCGCTAGTTCCTGCCGAATAAGTATTTGCGGTATCAATAAAATTAATGCCTAAATCGAGTGCATGTTTAATGATGGCTTCGCTTTCATCAGCATTAAGGGTCCATGCGTGCATTTTGCTAGCTGGGTCACCAAAACTCATACAGCCTAAACAAAAACGAGATACTTGAATATCAGAATTACCAAGTTGTAAATATTCCATAACACCCTCTCTTTTTTAGAAATTGACTTGAGTAAATGTGATAGGCGCTTTTTATTGCTACCAATACACAATTTCTGTGAATATTTTAATTGTTATCTTGTTTAAGATAAATGCGGTATTAATTTATAGTATCATGAATTAAATTCACGAATAATAAACGTATGCATAACTTTAAGGTAGAAAAGTGAGGGATATTAAATGATGATTATGCCGATAATGGTTATGGGTAAAGTGGATTTTATGTGACAGATATGTTTTGAGTAATAAAATAAAAAAGGTGCATAAAAGCACCTTTTTTATTGTAGCAAGTCGATTACTTGATAACTTTAGCAACCACACCAGCACCAACAGTACGACCACCTTCACGAATCGCAAAACGTAAACCTTCTGCCATCGCGATTGGGT
>NZ_WTEW01000164.1:0-239 GCF_009795865.1 Gilliamella sp. Pas-s27 | reverse complement strand
TGGTGCCAATGCTAGTGGCAGTCATGATAATGGGCGTGAGAGTGAGACGAATACTAATGATAGTGATAACAATTCGAGTGAAATGCGTATCGAAAGTGGTGAATGGTATGCCCGCCTACGCCACGAACAAAAAATCAGCCAACAGGTGATTATCCACGGTAAAAGCAACCGCTATGCCCTTGCACCGGGTCAATGGATTAACATCAAAGGCAGTCCACTGAATAATATTAATGACGGCG
>NZ_WTEW01000002.1:0-135351 GCF_009795865.1 Gilliamella sp. Pas-s27 | reverse complement strand
CTGCAACACCGACACCGGTGAACCCAGCCCCTCCACTGTTAGCGTATACCGATTATGGCTCACACTTTTCAACCCATCAATTAACTCATTAACCAATCCCTCACCTAACTTGTCAACCAAACGGTCAAACTTGTTTGCCATGCTTTTTCCTTTCCTTACTTACTTATTGATTTAATTAAAATAAAGAATAATATCTTTTAGTTTGTTGTAATGATTCAAATAATTAATGTTATCTAATTTAATTATCCAATGTGGCTCTCTAATGTCGTTATCTAATAGATAGTCTCACTGAATTAAATTGTATAATTGCATAAAGTATAGCGTATTTTGGGCCAAATTTTAACTAATTTTTAACCATCATGTTGTTTAATATTAATAATTCAAGTTAGCTTAGCGACGTTGTTTTTGTGGTGAAATCGTGGTTAAAAAAGCAATAATAATAACTTCACCCTTATTAATTTATGTATGATTTTTTGGGATTTCTTACGTAAACGTAGTACATTCCTGAAATTTTTTGACAAAACATAAAATGTTTAGCTAAATCAGCGACCGTTATATTTTCTTTATGATATAAGCGCCATATCTCTTGTCTATGATAAGGCGTTAATTTTGTTTTTTATGTTTATTACTGCAATTTTTTGAATTACTGTAAAAAATGCGAGGGATTTTGCCGTAATATTAAAAATCAAATTGATAAATCAGATCCAATGTTTGCGCTAAGCTTGATGTCGCATCCAAGTAAAGGTTTGGCATCAGTCTATAACGTAAAGTAAACGTTGCCAATGAATCAAAAATGCCAACACCATATTTTAGTTGTAAGTGAGGTAAGATATACCCACTAACCACGACCTTAGAGTTGTTCCCAGCGCCTTGCGTGTCAATAGTTAGGTTTTTGATGCCAAATGCATTGCCGATATCACCAATATATTTGCCTGTTTTTGCTGTGCCAATACCAATCAGTAGTGCAGTCATCATGTCGCTATCACTTTGTTCAGCACTATCAAGCCCTTGACCTCGAATTAAGTACGATAAGGCTTCTTGTTGTGACATGGCCGGATCTGAAAACACTTCAACTTTAGGGGATTCCGACGATCCTGTAACACGAATTCCTGCCGTGATATTATTGTTTTCCATTGCTTCTGGATTGCGAATGGCTTCGATATCAAGTATTGCTTGATCTGTTGAACCTGAAAAGGTAATGACGCCTTTATGAATAATTAAGTCTTGTCCATAGGCATGGAATCGTCCTGTTGGTATTAATACTTCTCCATGCAGATCAAGTCCTTTATTAGTTTGTGTTGCAATCAAATTACCTTTAAGCGAGGCTTTTAAACCAAATGCATCGACACTTACTTTATCACCGATATCAATTTCAATATGGCTATAGATTTTCATGCCAAACTCTTGGGGTTTTATTTCTTTTCGATTGCTGTCGAGCATCACTTCGTCAGGTGATACATCAACACTTGATGCAGGCAGTGATTCAACCGTTATTTTCCCTTTAGGGATACTCACCTTTCCTAATAAGGTTATTTCATCTTGTGTGGCATTGATTTTTATATCAGGAACAATAGTCATAACAATCATTGGTGGTACTGAAACCTCCATTGCAGCACCATTAACAGTTAACGATGCTTGCCATTTATCAAAATTGTTCCAGCTAGCATTACCGTTAATATTAACGTTACCTGCACGCGTGGTTAAAACACCTTTTAATGTGGATGATTTACCATTGAAGTTAATATCAACCTTAGCGGATTTAATATCAATCGGTAATTGGTTTGATTGTATTTCGCTATGTTTCAGGTTTATATTACCTGTTAATAACGGATCATTTAATGATCCTGAAAATTTAACCATTCCATTAATGTCGCCTTTAGCATAATCTTTGCTGTCTAATAATGGATTAATAATTGCTAATGCCAAGTGATCTATCTTTAACTGACCACTTAATTTTTTTTGTTCATTTGGATCTATAATAGCAATATTACCGTTAATTTTGCCTAGTTGGTTTAAGTCAAAGTTCCAATCTAATTTAGCTTGTTGCTGATTAAACTCTGCATCAATTTTGAATAGTTTGAACGGTAGTGATAGTGCTTGCGAGGTGACCATTTGTTGAATATAAACATCATTACTTGTTACATTCGCTTTTATTGATGGTATTGTATTGTCGCTATTAAATTGGATGTTTATTTTACCATTAACATTACCAGCAAGTGTTGTTTCACCCTCATTTAGTATTGGTAATTTAGATAGATTGATTTTTTTCAATGTGATACTGGTATCAGTATTTTTAGCTATCAATAATTGTTTATCAAGGCATATACTTGAATTTTCATTCACCCAACAGTGAGCATTAATGGCAGGTATTTGATTGTTGATATCATAAGATAAATCCAATGATTTAGTGAGTTGCCAGTTATTATTCTTGCCTAAATTGAGTCGTGCATGTGGAATTGTTCCGATCCATTTTGTGCGAGTTTTATCTAGTTGTCCTATTAATGAAGTTGTTAATGATGCTGGATTGCCATCGATTTTCATCGTTAGGGTGTGGTGGTTTTCGTTACCAGATACTTCAATATTGGCATTTTTGATGGTTTGACTTGGCAGTTCTATTGATTGTCCAGTAAGCTTGATATCGCCACTAAATTGTTCTTTATATTCAATTTTACTAGTAAGATTAGCTTTAGCTACTTTGATTGTTCCCAAAGAAAGTGAGTTAACCGATACATTGGTATTGATAATAGTATTGTTAGTTGAACCATTGAGTTTAATATCACCTACAATAGCGCCTTGCATACCATCAACTAATAACGATAATGATTCAAGATTTAGCTTAGCTAGTAAGTTGCCTTTTTCAATTGAGCCATTTAAATTGATTTGATTTTTTCCCCACCTGACTACAAAATCATCGGCAGTGGCTTTGTTTTCAGAATTAACAAATACGTTACCAGAGGCTAATAAATCAGCATGATTGACATTACCTTTTAATTGCAAATCGGATAATTTAAATTCCCATTTATCACCTTCTAATGAACCGGTTGTTTTTAGTTGACCGTTTAATCGAATTGGATAATTTGGCACTTCTTTGGTGATATCAACCTTATTGAGTTTTATGTTCGTATCCCATTGTAGTGCTTGTTGCCAATTGGCTGTTCCTGCTATGTTAATTTCACCTTGAGGTAATTTTATGATGCCATGATCAATGGTTGCATCTTGATTGGTGCCTGTACCTGCAATATCAAAGATTGTGTTGGCGAATTCTTTTCCTTTTAGATCGCCTTTTGCTGACATTTGATATTGTTGCACATTACCATTTATTGATGCCACAAAATCATTTAATTGATACTGTGCTTCTCCTTCAATTGGCCATTGGATGTGTTTACCCTCAATTTGGGTCATGATAGGTAAGTATTTTTCTATAAAATTGATGTGACCATTCATTTTGATTTGATTTAAGCCATCAAGGGTTGCGTTGGTTAACAGCTCTCCAAGTAATTTTCCTGAAAATTGTGCATTGAATTGGTTATGTTCGGTATTTGCTTTTACTAATGCCAATAGTGGCCATTCATCACGTAATGTAATTTCACCCGACACAGAAGCATGCCCACTTGCATAAGGTGTTGTTGCATCGGTGTCTATTTTTTTTACAATAATACGACTATCAATAATATTTGTTTGAATTGCAACATTGTTAAATCGATAATCTTGTCCACCAATATGTAATAGCCAATTATTACCTGTTAAGCTTGTTACATTAATATCTAATGGAATGTTAACTTGAGGTAGTGATTCAATTAGAGGTTGATTAAATAGTTGTGTGATTTTTTCATTAAGTGCAATATTGTTGTCATCTGTTTTTTTTACGGGCACATCGATTGCTTTATTATCTGCAAAAATAGCACTTAGATCCGTTGCAACAGCAGGATAAACATAAATCTGTTTACTTGCCCATGTAGCTTTACCAGTAAAATCTGACATGCCAAATTGCATATCATCCACGGTGACGTTGACACCAGTTAGGTGAACCATTTTAAGGTCTATTGGTAACGGTGTTTTAAGCGTAAAAGGGGCTTCTGACGTAGGACTAGAATCAGGGCTGTCTGGCGTGCTTTCTATTTGCTTAGTATTAATATCAACCTTTACGCCGTTAGCATCAAACTGGCTTATGCATACTTCAGTTTTTAATAAACAAAGTCCTGCTAGCGAAAGTGAAGCATCATTAACTTGAACATTGACACCCGGTAATTCAAGCGAGAGCCCTTGTATATGCAGATCATGAAATGTGCCTTCAATTTTAGCTATCTTTAATTCAGGTAGAAATTTATTTAAAGCATAGGTGGTTAGTTTTACACCAAGGCTAGTATATATAAACAAGATAACAAAAATAATGAGAAAGACAATAACAGATAAAATGGCTATGCTTCGTTTTTTCCATTTTCGTATTCGTTTTAGTCTTTTTACTTTTTTAATTCTAACTAAATTTTTAGCCATATTATAATTCGCTTCCTAGACCAATATATAGGTGAATAGAACCCGTGTTTTTGTTTAGTGGTGTAGCTAAATCCATTTTTATGGGGCCAATAGGCGAAGCCCAACGAATGCCAATGCCTGTTCCTGTGTAAAATTTTGTCCTATCAACTTTGTCTATTGCTTCGCCAGTATCGACAAATGCGGCTCCCCACCATGAACCAGATAAATTATATTGATATTCAATTGAGCCTGTAATGAGTTTTGATGCACCTTTTAATTTGCCTTTTTTGTCTTTAGGTGAAATAGATTGATAGCTATAGCCTCGAATACTACGTTCACCACCAGCAAAAAATCGGAATGATGGTGGAACTCGGTCAAAATTACTTGCTTGTATAATGCCAAAATTACCACGAGCGATAAATCGATGTGATTTTTGGATAGAACGAATCCAAGATTGTTGTGCTTGAAAGCGAATTAAATTGATATCTGACCCTAATGAATCTCCTGCGGCTTCAATAGAGTAACGTTGTGAATCTCCCCACATTGCTAATAAATCACCATCTGAACGGATTCTAGATAAGCTAAGTGAAGGATAATACAAAAATGTTTTGAAGCTTGCATCACCTTGGGTAAAGTCATCGCGTAACATATTGAAACCTAAAGCAGTTTGCCATCCATAAAAATTATCCCAGTTGCGTAGCACTCCAAAGGTATGAGAACGTGAGTAAGTATCATTATTATCAATTTTTTTATAACCACCTTGAATCGTATAATACTGCTCAATAGGTGATTTTTTTAATGGTATTTTGTAACTCATGGTAATGATTTGTTCTGGTGAGGATAGTGATAAGTTACTTTGAAAGCTTTGTCCTCGGCTATTGAACCACGGTTTATTCCAGCCAATTTTACCATGTACACCGTTATCGGTTGAAAATCCTAAACCTAAGTCCATGTTGTTTTTTTTACGTGGCGAGGTTTCAACATCAATTGGAAGTACTTTATCTTCTGTTAAATGAGGAAAATCAGGCACGACAACTACAGAATTAAACCAGTTTGTTGAGGTAAGGCGTCTATTTAATAATGATAACTTTTCAGCGGTATACTCTTCACCGTCTTTAAATGGCACAATATTAGCTAAATAATCGTCACGAATTTTGGCGTTATGAAAAGTCACTTTTCCAAGACGATAACGTTTACCTGTAGTGTAATCAATATTCCAAAAGGCTTTATTTTCAGATGTGGAAACTGCTAATTGATGTTTAGGCATATCGGCATCAAAGTAACCTTTTTCTAGTGATAAACTTTGTAGGCTTTTTTTAAATGACTCATAAATACCATGATTTAATACATCGCCTATTTTAGGTAAGTTGTTTTTTAGTAAATAGTTAAAATCAGGATCTTGTTGTCCGTCACCTGTTATATTCACATTAAGTTGCTCAACTAATATAGGTGTACCTGGTGATATGTTAACGGTAAGAACTTTGGTATCTTGCTCGTTATATTCAAAAGTGGGCGAATAATAACCTAAAGCACGTAGTGCCTTTTTCACTTCACTTTCAAAATACCGCTTAAAATTAGGTGTATTTTCAACTTTATTGGGGGTAATTAATGAAATGCGTGCATCAACGTTGTCGGCTAATTCTCCTGATAATCCTTTTATGGATAATTTCATGTCAGCATAACTTGATGTTGCTGTCATTATCAAAAGTAAACCTAATGAGCAGGAAAATCGTGACACATATACCTCGTATAATATTAAGATTCGAGTAAACTTACATGACCAATATAAGGTAAATGACGATAGTGCTGTGCATAGTCAATACCATAACCTACTACAAATTCGTCGGGAATTGAAAATCCGATATATTTAACAGGCACGTCAACTTCACGCCGTGACGGTTTATCTAATAGCGTGCAAATTTCAATACTGCGTGGGTGTCGCAACTTTAAAATAGCCATGACTTTACTTAGTGTATTACCTGTATCAATAATATCCTCAATGATTAATACATCTTTATCACGGATATCTTCATCTAAATCTTTTAATATTTTAACGTCACGATTACTAATTGTAGCATTGCCGTAACTTGAAGCCGTCATAAAATCAACTTCATGACCAATTGTAATGGCTCGGCTCAAATCGGCCATAAAAATAAAAGAACCACGTAAAAGCCCAACTAAAATAAGTTCGTTTTGACTATTTTGATAATCTTTACTAATTTGTTGTCCAAGCTCAATGACACGGTTTTGGATATCATTAGCAGATATCATCATTTCTAATGTATGTTTTTTCATTAATAATACTCAAATTATTTTTTCAAAAAATTAAATTAGATTCTAGCAATATTCCTTGATAAAAAGAATAAGTGAACCCATTTTTTATTAAATTAAGATAAGGGTAAACTTTCGCCTCTTATACCCAAATACCTAGTTATCTAAGATTTTTTGACAACTATATTTTTCAGTTTTTTTTGTAAACGCCGTTTTTTAAAAAACTCACTTAAAATAGTGCTACATTCGTTAGCTAGTACTCCGCCAGTCACTTCAGCATAATGGTTGATGCCTTTCTGAGCAAGAATATTGACAAATGAACCTGCTGCGCCAGTTTTATAATCACTAGCACCATAAACAACACGTTTAATTCGACTATGGATAATAGCTCCTGCACACATAATACAAGGCTCAAGTGTGACATAAAGTGTTGTATTAATTATTCGATAGTTATTTAAATAGTTACCTGCCTGTTCAATTGCTATTATTTCGGCATGTGAGGTAGGATTATGTTTGATAATGGATTGATTAAAGCCTTCGCCCACAATTTGATTGTTCTGATCAATAATCACCGCACCGACAGGGATTTCCCCAAGTGATTCGGCGCGTTTAGCAAGCATTAAAGCATGCTTCATCCAAACTTCATCTGACATGTTGGTGTTATAGATTATTTAAATTCAAAACATCACGCATGTCATATAGCCCCGTCGGCTGTTTGGCAAGCCAAAGTGCCGCTTTCACCGCGCCATTAGCAAATGTCATGCGGCTAGATGCTTTATGACTAATTTCAACGCGCTCACCAATATCGGCAAAGATAGCAGTATGTTCTCCTACTATGTCACCGGCTCGGATAGTTGCAAAGCCAATAGCGCCATTAGGTCTTTCCCCTGTATGACCTTCACGACAGTAAACTGCACGATCTTTTAAGTTGCAATCAAGTGCATCTGCAATGGCTTCACCCATGGCTAATGCTGTACCAGACGGCGCGTCGACCTTGTGACGGTGATGGGCCTCAATAATTTCAATATCGGTATAATTGCCCATAATTTTGGTGGCTTTTTCCAATAATTTCAGCACTAAGTTAACACCGACACTGAAGTTTGCGGCAAAGACAATGGCAATATTTTTAGCGGCATCAGCAATTGCTTGTTTGCCTGCATCATCAAAACCAGTTGTGCCAATGATTATCATTTTTTTATTTTCAACACAAAAAGCTAAGTGGGAGAGTGTGCCTTCAGGCCGCGTAAAATCGATTAATACGTCAAATTGATCTTTAGCTTGCTCTAGATTATCGGTGACTTTAATGCCACAAATACCGATCCCTGCAAGCTCACCAGCATCACTACCAATTAGTGAGGAACTTGCTTGTTCAAATGCTGCGCCTAAGGTTACCCCCTTAATTTGTGAAACAGCTTGGATGAGTTGTCGTCCCATTTTGCCACCAGCACCAGCAATTGCGATACGAACCATATTTATTGACATATAACTTTCCTTAATTTTTTATTAATATAAATAAATATTATAGCGGAAAATACATAACTTATACACATCAGCTAAACTTAAATGCTACAATTTTTGAACCGTTTTATATAAAAATATAATTAGGAGTTATTATACGATCTCCGTGGTATTTTGGGTGGAATATCGTTATTGCGGCTTCTTTTCTCACTATGCTTTCTAGTGGCTTGAGGATGAGTATGGGAGTTTTTTTTCTTCCCATTGTAAATGATCTTAATTTTAGTCGTAGCGTTCTTTCTGGAATTATTGCTATAGGTATGCTTTTCTCTGGAATTGCTATGCCAATAGCGGGATATTTAGTTGGTAAATATGGCACTCGTTTTGTCCTAATATTTGGTTCCATCATTATTATTATTTCTACTGTTTGGGCTACTAACTCAACTGATTATTGGAACTTTTTTCTATCTTTTGGTGTTGCATTATCTTTTGGTACTTCTTTTGTTGGTTCTGTCAGTTTTACGCCTATTGTGGCACGTTGGTTTATCAAGCGTAGAGGATTGGCTTTATTTATTTTATCAACAGGAAGTATGGCAGGTATTGCAGTGATGTTACCTGTTTTTGCTTTCTTCATTCCTATTTATGGATGGCAAACAACGCTAATTTCGTTTGCTGTGATTTTTATGATTATCGCTTTGCCTATTGCTTTGTTTATTATGAAAGATAATCAATCTGAAATCGAAGTCTCTAGTATAGAGCCTGTTATCAATCAAAAAATAGAGCCTAGTATCAAACTTATAGATGTGTTAAAAACACGTCCATTTTGGCAACTGAGTTTTGGGCTTTTTACCTGTGGCTTCAGTATGAATTTATTAGGAACACATGGAGTCCCAATGCTTATCGATCATGGATTTGATCCTATCACTAGCTCTAATGGTATTGGTTTGATTGGTTTAGTCGCTATTTTTAGTACCTTAGTTTTGGGTTATTTATCTGATATAGTGCAACGAAAAAACATTTTAATGATGGTCTATTTAATACGAGGTTTAGGTTTTATTGCTCTTGTTTTAGCATCAACTAAATGGCAGCTTTTTACTATTGCAGCAGTGGGTGGTTTGGTTTGGGCTGGTGCTTTGTCGATGTCTGGAGCCATTACCGCTGATATTTATGGTGTAAAAATTGTGGGACTACTTTCAGGATTAACCTATTTGGGACATCAAATTGGTGCGATGATTGGTTCATGGTTAGGTGGATGGGCTTATGATCATTTACACACTCATTTAGTTGCGTTTGGTACGGCGAGTATTTTATTGTTACTGGCGGCATTTAGTGCTTATCAGCTTCCTAAACGATAATCGTTCAAAACAAATGGACGCCAAGTAGCGTCCATTCTTGCTTATAAAACTTTTAATAATTCAACATCAAAAATTAATGCGCTGTATGGTGGAATTGATGCGCCAGCACCTTGAGCACCATAAGCTAATTCTTGAGGAATATATAAACGCCATTTTGAACCTTCTGGCATAAGTTGTAACGCTTCAACCCAGCCTTTAATCACTCCATTGACTGGAAATTCAGCTGGTTGTCCTCGTTCAACAGAACTATCAAATACTGTACCATCAATCAATTGCCCCGTATAATGAACTTGTACGCGATCGGTTGCTTTAGGTAATGCGCCATCACCTTGTTTGATGATTTCGTATTGTAAACCAGACTCAGTCGATTTAATGCCTTCTTTTTGGATGTTTTCTGCTAGAAAATCTTTACCTGCTTGAGCTATTTTTTCGGCTTGCTTAGCCTTTTCTTTCGTTGCTTGTTCATGAACATGACGTAAGGCATCATGTAATTCTTGTAGCGGTAGGGCAGGTTGATTACCGGATAATACATCTTCCATTGCTAATTTTAACGCATTAAGTTCTAAATTTTTTAATCCAGATTCTTTTAATTGCTGTCCAATTTGTAAGCCGATTGCATAGCTTGCTTTTTGCTCGATAGTTTCTAACTTCATTTTTTACCTTTATATAGTTGATTGGTGAGCTTTATTAATAAGGTGATTAGTTTGGAGATACATAAGTAAAAGTCAAGTAATAATTTGTAGGAAATTCTCGCATTGTTTCCCAGCTGGGAAGTAAAGGGAATAAATTGGATATATTCCGATGTCGTGAATAAATTGAAAGAAAAATGGTTAAGAAAATTGCTTTTTGATGCAGAAAACCAAATTGAATTGAATCGTCATATAATAGATAACGATAAATTAAAACCATCTGTTGAACTTATTGTTAAAAATATCATAGTACCCTATTTCATATATTTTATTTGTTTGAAATTTTTTATAAATTAGATTTATCAAAAAAACGGTCAAGAAAGTCATTGATTTTATTTAAGTTTTTATTGGTGTTGCAATTACTAATTAAATCATAAGAATAAAAACTTAAAAAGTGCCTGAGTTATATAACTTTCATTTAATTTTTATTAATAATTTATTATTTTAGTTTTTTGTTTTTTCAAATCTATTGATAAACTGTTTTCTGAACCAGAATGCTATCATTCTTTCTTAGTCGATTTTCTTTCTAAATTTATTATAAAAATCTTCATGTTATTTACTTCCATTATAACAATATTTAAAGTATATCATGCTAATAAAAATATAAAAAATGATAAAACACTTATTAATAAATGATCTACAAAAATGATTGACTTAAGTATATACTCTTTATCAATTAAATTGGATTATCATGGTGTATGTTAATAGTGAGTAATTCAATTGTCAGTATTTATTTTATCAATATTTTAAGGACTTTTTAGTATGATTTTAGGTAATATTAATCATTTAAGGCTAGTTCCTTATTTACCTAGTAAAATAAAACAATCAATTGAATATATTAAAGATAACGTTAATATTAATACCCCTGTAGGGCGGTATGATATTGATGGTGATAATATGTTTTTTATGGTTTCTGATAGTCAATCACGTTATATTGATGAGGCTAATCCTGAATATCATGAAAAATATATCGATGTTCAGATTGTTTTAGACGGGCAAGAGGGGATGGCTGTGTGCACGTTACCACCTTATACCAAGGTGTTAGACGATAAGTTAGCAGAAAACGATATTGCTTTTATCGAAACACCAAAAGAGGAGACTATGCTAATATTACAGCCAAATGATTTTATTGTTTTTTTACCTAACGAGGTACATAAGCCACTTTGTGCTATTGATAATAAGATTGAAACAGTTCGTAAAGTTGTGGTGAAAATTGCACTGGATTATTTATAATTAAGTCAAAGATATAGGTATAATATGACGACAAATATCGCTGTGATTGGCGAATGCATGATTGAATTGTCGATGAAACAAGATTCGACTACGCGTGGTTTTGGTGGTGATACACTTAATACCTCTGTTTATTTATCGCGTTTATTAAAAGGTAATGATTTTTCAATTCATTATGTAACAGGGCTTGGCACAGATCCTTTTAGTCAAGAGATGTTAGATAGTTGGCAAAAAGAAAATATTCAAACCGATTTAGTTCAAAGAATGTCAGATAAAATGCCCGGTCTTTATTCTATTGTGACCGATGAGCAAGGTGAGCGTTCTTTTTATTATTGGCGTAATGATGCAGCAGCTAAATTTTGGTTAAAAACAACTGACACAGATAAAATAACGCAACAAATTGGACAATGTGATTATGTGTATTTAAGTGGTATTAGTATTGCGATTTTAGATGCTGAAAGTATCCTTAAATTGTTAGATCTTTTAAAACAAGTTAAGGCTAATGGTGGTAAGGTTATTTTTGATAATAACTTCCGTCCACGTCTATGGAGTAGTCTTGATTTGGCTCGTAGTGTTTATGCTGATATTCTTAGTTTGACCGATATTGCATTTTTAACATTAGATGACGAAGATTTGTTATGGGGCAAGCAGCCTTATGAGCAAGTGATTGAACGTACAAAAAACTTTGGTGTGACTGAAATTGTTATTAAACGTGGTAGCGATAGTTGTATTATTGATTCAGTTGAAGGGCGTTTTGATGTTCCAGCTAATAAGATCGCAAAAGATAAAGTGATTGATACTACCGCCGCGGGGGATTCATTTAGTGCAGGATACCTTGGTGCGCGTTTAACTGGACAAAATCCATCTCAATCAGCATTGCAAGGCCATTTGGTTGCCGGTACGGTTATACAATATCGTGGTGCAATTATTCCTGCTGATGCTACTCCTAAATTAATTGGTTAATCTATATTTGTAAAAGACGGTCATTGATGACCGTTTTTTGGTTTCAACTTGTTAGAAATAATTCTTTGAGTTGATGTTCTTATCAAAATTTTTAGAAAAATTTACGTTTTGTTGTAAGTCACCAATTAGCGTATCTATTTATATAGTAGTATATTTAATCGATTCTCACTGGTATAATATACAGTTAATTTTTCATCCATTTTTTAAAAACAAACATAAGAGAGATCTATGTCAATCAAAGATATCGATATCCGTGGTGCCAGAACGCACAATCTAAAAAATATTAATGTCACCATTCCTAGAGATAAGCTCGTTGTGATTACTGGGCTTTCGGGATCAGGTAAATCTTCGTTAGCATTTGATACTCTCTATGCGGAAGGGCAGCGACGTTATGTGGAGTCGTTGTCGGCATATGCTCGTCAGTTTTTGTCATTGATGGAAAAACCCGATGTCGATCATATTGAAGGTTTATCGCCTGCGATTTCAATCGAGCAAAAATCGACTTCACATAATCCTCGCTCAACTGTTGGGACTATTACTGAAATTTATGATTATTTGCGTTTACTTTTTGCTAGAATTGGTGAGCCACGTTGCCCAGAACATCATTTGCCTTTAGCAGCACAAACAGTTTCACAAATGGTTGATAGTATTATGGCGTTACCGACTGACAATCGTTATATGCTATTAGCCCCTGTGGTTATTGAACGTAAAGGGGAATTTGTTAAACTGTTTGAACAGTTAGCTGCTAGTGGTTATATTCGGGTGAGAGTTGATGGCGATGTGTATGATCTTTCGGATCCTCCAGCCCTTGAGTTGCAAAAAAAACATACCATTGAGGTGGTTGTTGACCGTTTTCGCATTCGTGATGATTTAAAATTACGGCTGGCAGAGTCAATTGAAACAGTGCTTTCGATCACGAATGGTATTGTTAAAGTTGCTAACTTGGATGATCCACAAGCTGAAGAATATCTGTTTTCAGCTAATTTTGCTTGCCCTATTTGTGGTTATAGTATTTCGGAGTTAGAGCCTCGGTTGTTTTCATTCAATAATCCTGCTGGTGCTTGTCCTGAGTGTGATGGGTTGGGAGTGCAGCAATATTTTGATCCTAACCGTATTGTTCAAATGCCAGAGGTTTCGTTAGCAGCAGGGGCAATTAAAGGTTGGGATCGTCGTAATTTTTATTATTTTCAGATGTTAAAATCATTAGCGGATCATTATAAATTTGATATCGATAAACCGTATGAAAAATTGCCAGAAAAGATAAAAAATATTTTGTTAAATGGATCTGGTGAAGCTGAAATTCAGTTTGTTTATTCAAATGATCGTGGTGATGTTGTTAAACGTAAACATCCATTTGAAGGTATCCTTAATAATTTAGCCCGCCGCTACAAAGAAACTGAATCACAAACCATTCGTGAAGAATTGGCAAAATATATTAGTCATCGACCTTGTCCTTGTTGTGACGGTTCAAGATTATGTACAACGGCAAGAAATGTATTTATTAATGATACCAATCTACCAACAATTAGTGATCTTAGCACACAACAAGCTAAAGATTTTTTTGATAAGTTGAGATTAACAGGACAGCGAGCGCAAATTGCCGAAAAAATCTTAAAAGAAATTAATGATCGTTTGCAATTTCTAATTAATGTCGGGCTTAATTATTTATCTTTATCACGATCTGCCGAAACCCTATCAGGTGGTGAGGCTCAACGTATTCGATTAGCTAGTCAAATTGGTGCTGGATTAGTGGGGGTTATGTATGTGCTTGATGAACCTTCTATAGGTTTACATCAGCGAGATAACACTCGTTTGATTGACACTTTAACCCATTTACGAGATTTAGGTAATACTGTTATTGTGGTTGAGCATGATGAAGAGGCCATTATGGAGGCTGATTATGTGATCGATATTGGTCCTGGTGCTGGTGTTCATGGTGGTCAAGTTGTTGCGCAAGGAACGCCTAAACAGATTATGTCATGTAAGGAATCTTTAACTGGACAGTATTTATCAGGTAAAGAAAAAATTGAAGTTCCAGCCGTTCGTACTAAAGCTGATAAGAAAAAGATATTATCACTTGTCGGCGCAACTGGAAATAATCTTAAAGATGTCACATTAAATATCCCTGTGGGATTGTTTACTTGTATTACTGGTGTTTCAGGCTCGGGTAAGTCAACATTAATTAATGATACTTTGTATCCTCTTGCACAAAATGAACTTAATCGTGCTGAAAAAACCGATATAGCACCTTATAAATCGATTAAAGGACTCAACTTTTTTGATAAAGTTATTGCGATAGATCAAAGTCCAATAGGGCGTACACCACGTTCTAATCCAGCAACGTATACTGGTTTTTTTACTTCTATCCGTGAGCTTTATGCTGGAGTACCTGAATCTCGGGCTAGAGGATATAATCCTGGTCGATTTAGTTTTAATGTGAAAGGTGGTCGTTGTGAAGCTTGTCAAGGTGATGGTTTAATTAAAGTTGAAATGCACTTTTTGCCAGATATTTATGTGCCTTGCGATATGTGTCACGGTGCTCGTTATAATCGTGAAACCTTAGAAATAAAATATAAAGGTAAGTCAATTAACGAGATTTTAAATATGACTGTAGAGGAAGGCCGCGAGTTTTTTGATGCTGTGCCTATGATATCTCGTAAGTTACAAACATTGATTGATGTTGGCTTGTCTTATATTACTATTGGGCAATCAGCAACAACATTATCGGGCGGTGAAGCTCAACGTGTCAAACTTGCAAAAGAGTTATCTAAGCGAGATACTGGTCGCACTTTATATATTTTAGATGAACCAACAACAGGTTTGCATTTTGCTGATGTTAAGCAATTATTAGCGCAATTGCATTCATTGCGAGATAAAGGAAATACTATTGTGGTTATCGAGCATAATCTGGATGTGGTAAAAACAGCAGATTGGATAGTTGATTTAGGACCTGAAGGTGGCAACGGCGGTGGAGAAATTATTGCTGAAGGGACACCGGAAGATGTTGCAGAGTCTAAACATTCTTACACTGGACAATATTTAAAACCGTTGTTGGAAAAACAAAAAAATAAGTAGTCTATTATTATGCTACTTAACATAGATAAGATAGGTAAAGTATAATGTTCTTCTTGTTATATGTTTAAATTCATATTTATTTTAACAAATATCAACAATAAGTAGGATAAGATTTATACGTGTTTGGTTAGTGTTCAACGTTCCATTATCAGCAGGATGTGGCCGATGAAAGGAGTTCTATTTTGACATTACAAATTGTATTCATGATTGTGATTGCCTATTTTTTAGGTTCACTTTCTGGCGCAATGATTATCAGCCGCATCATGCATTTTCCCAATCCTTCTGAACATGGCTCGCACAATCCTGGAGCAACCAATATATTACGGCTTAATGGCAAATTACCTGCTATTTTGGTTTTGATCTTTGATATGTTAAAAGGTGCAATACCGGTTTATATCGCTTATCGACTTGATATTACACCTTTCTTTTTGGGTATTATTGGTATCTCGGCTTGTTTGGGGCATATCTTTCCCTGCTTTTTTCATTTTCGTGGCGGTAAAGGTGTTGCAACTGCGTTAGGTATGATGGCGCCGATTGGTATTGATTTTACGGCTTGTTTTATTTTAACTTGGTTAATTACATTACTTATAACAGGCTATTCTTCGGTTGCAGCGATTGTTGGTTTCCTTATGGCGCCATTTTATGTTTGGCTATTTAAGCCTGAGTTAACTTTACCCGTTGCCATGCTTTCATGTTTGATTATCATTCGTCATAGTAGCAATATTATGCGTCTTTTAAAAAGTGAAGAACCTAAAAGTTATTATAGTAGCAAGGATAATAACAAACTAAAGTAGGTAAATGAAAGAACGGCTTTATGACTCTATTCTTTGCAATATAACAGCTAAAAGTTACTTGCAATTTACAAGTTTATCTTTATGTAATCTTTTTAATTTTGGTTAAATTAAAATTAACAAAATTATTCTTGTTTAATAGAAGCTTGAAACAAGGTATTATTAATTTAAAATTTAAATGTGTGGGAATCAAAATAAATTCATGCAAATAAGTCCATTATTAGAATCACTTATGGAAGCATTGCGTTGTTTGCCTGGTGTCGGACCAAAATCGGCACAACGGATGGCTTTCCATTTATTACAACGAAATCGACAAGGTGGCATTAAATTAGCTCACGATCTGCATGATGCAATGATAAATATAGGTCATTGTAAAGAATGTCGAACATTTACTGAACAAGATATTTGCACTATTTGTAAAAATGTTCGTCGGCAAAGCAGTGGTCAGCTTTGTGTGGTTGAAACGCCAGCTGATATTGTTGCCATCGAACAAACAGGACAGTATAGTGGTCGTTATTTTGTATTATTAGGTCATTTATCACCATTAGATGGTATTGGTCCTAGCGATATTGGTCTTGATTTATTAAAAAATAAGTTAGCAATGGAATCAATAAACGAAGTTATTTTAGCAACAAATCCAACGGTCGAAGGTGATGCAACGGCTAATTATATTGCGCAGATTTGTGCAGAGTTTAACGTGATAGCAACAAGAATAGCTCATGGTGTACCTGTTGGTGGCGAGTTAGAAATGGTAGATGGGACAACGTTATCACATTCATTTGTCGGCCGCCAAAAAATTGAACTTTAATATTTTTGATTTTAACGCTAACTTATTAATTTATAGCTTAATAGTTAACCTAGTTTTAGTCGTTAGTGAATTTTTATAGTAAAAATTAGATATAAAAAGAGGAATGACATGAAATATAAAGCTGTTGCCTTTGATATGGATGGGACATTGCTTAATAGTAATCGTTTAATTTTGCCAGAAACAGTAGATATAATTAAAAAAATCAGTGATAAAGGTGTGAAAGTGATTTTAGTTTCAGGACGTCATCATTCGGTGATTTATCCTTATTACTATCAACTAGGTTTATCAACGCCAACGATTTGCTGTAATGGTTCTTATCTTTATGATTTTGAAAATCACCAAACTTTTGCTGCTAAACCCATGACGAAAGATCAAGCTAAAAGACTATTACAATTAGTTAAAGAGTATAAAATACATACTTTAATTTATACTGATCAAATGATGACTTATGAAGTATTAGATGATCATCTAGAAAGTTTTTTTAAATGGGTGGATGCATTACCCTCTTTTTTACAACCAAAAATCCAAAAAGTCGATAGTTTTGAAAAAATGATTGATGACGCAGGTGCTATTTTTAAATTTGCAACAAGTAGTCATAACATACCAGCGTTACAACAATTTTCAGATGCAGTAGATAAACTTGGTACGTTTTCTTGTGAATGGTCTTGGGCAAATCGTGCAGATGTTGCAGTAAAAGGCAATACTAAAGGTAATGGTTTAATGCATTGGGCACAGAATGAAAATATTAATTTAAATGAAATTGTTGCATTTGGTGATAGCTATAATGATATCAGTATGTTATCTATTGCGGGGTTAGGTATTGCGATGGGTAATGCTGATGATGAAGTGAAAGCCAAAGCAAGTTATGCTATTGGTGATAATAATAGTCCAAGCATTGCAGCCGAACTTGAAAAACTCTTTTTGTAATCTATTAATATATAAATATTGTGTTTGAAATTCTTTATCAAGATACTAATTTAATTGCGATTAATAAACCGTCAGGTTGGCTTGTGCATCGCAGTTGGCTAGATAAACATGAAACCACTGTTGTAATGCAAACCTTACGGGATCAGATTGGGCAGCATGTTTTCCCTATACATAGGTTAGATAGACCAACATCAGGTGTTTTGCTGTTTGCGCTTTCTAGTGATGTCGCAAGGATGATGTCAGAGCAATTTGCGACAAAAAAAATTGAAAAAACGTATCATGCAATAGTGCGTGGTTATCTTGAAGGGGAATCTGTGATCGATTACCCTTTAGTTGAAGAATTAGACAAAATTGCAGATAAATTTACTAACAAGAATAAACCTGCACAAGAAGCAATTACTTCTTATCGCTCTATTAGTAAAATCGAAGTTCCAATTAAAGTTGGTAAGTTTGAGACTGCAAGATATAGTTTTGTGGAATTGAAACCGCAAACAGGACGTAAACATCAATTGCGTCGTCATATGAAACATATCTTTCATCCGATATTGGGTGATAGTAAGCATGGTGATTTACATCAAAATCGAGCATTTTCGAGCTATTTTAATCTCAAACGATTAATGCTGCATGCCAGTAAACTGGAAATCACTCATCCCATCCAAAATAAAATAATAACTATTGAAGCTAAATTAGACCAAAATTGGCAAGATATTCTTATCAATTTTAAATAGTAGTATTTGTTTAAAACAATATAACTTTTCAATTATTATATTACATAGTATGATTTTGTCGCTTTCTGTGATTTTTTCTGTGGATTCAATCTAGGAGCATAATTTTAATATATTAAACATAAATAATACTAGGAATGGAAATAAAAATGAAATTAGTAATGAAATTTTTAAGCATTTTCTTATTGGCACTTATGGTAACAGCATGCTCAAATGATGATTCTCCTGAAAAAGTATCAGAAAAATTTATCACAGCAATCTATAAAGGTGATACAGATACGGTTATGAGCCTAATCAATTTCCCTAAAGATGATGATAACAAAAATATGGATATGAGAATGTTTGTTAAGAGCAAAATGCAAGAAGCACTAGCACGAGGAAAACAATTCACTGATGATCATGGTGGACTTGATAAAGTTGAATCTGCACCAGCAGAATATACTAATGATGAAAAAACTATGGCTAAAGTGAAAACTACCGTCTTTTTCAAAGACAATACTAAAAAAGAAGAACAAAATATATCAGTAATCAAAGCTGATGGTAAATGGTTAATTAATTTTAAATAAAATAGTTATATTATAACTATTTTATTTTCGGAAATAATAAACAGGGTAAATATTATTTGCCCTTTTTATTAAGAATGAATTTTAATGAACTATTGCAGATTTTTTCTTATTATTTTTATTATGCTGGCAAATTTAGTGTTTGCTAACGAACCTGTCAATTTTTCAAATGCACCAGCTGAATTGCCTTATTTAATCAAAGCAGGGGATTGGATCTTTAGAAAAGGTATTCAAACCGATAGCTTTATTGTCAATCAATTAGGTGGTGGAGATTTTTCACATATTGGTATGGTTATATCAATTGAACCTAAAATTAAAATTATTCATGCTACTACTAGTGACGATGAAAACCATCTTAATCAAGTTATTGTGTCAAATTTAGAAGAATTTATTACCCCAGAATTAGCCGAAAAATATGCTATAGCAAGACCCAATTTTTTATCTGAAGTACAAAAGCAAAATATAGTCGATGATCTTTTAACAAAGAAAGGACAAGCTTTTGTATTAGCCCCTCGTGAGCAACCACATCTTTATTGTACAACGTTACTTTTTGACTCTATTATCAAATTCCAACCTGATTTTAATATTGAATGGAAAAACACTTATTTCCCTTCATTAAGTGGTTCTTATTTATTTCCAAGTGCATTTGCAAATTATTCTGATATTACGTGGATCTATAAGTATCCAGAAAAACAATAATGTTTTGTAAAAATAAGTAGATCTTAGCAATTCAAATAAAAACGAAACGATTGCTGTAATTATAAGCTATTTAATCTTGACGATTAGTCAAGCCAATGCTACTATCTGCAACCTATTCAGATAGACCTCTACGGCGCGTTGGCAGAGTGGCCATGCTGCGGATTGCAAATCCGTCTACCTCGGTTCGACTCCGGGACGCGCCTCCATAAAAATCAATGAATTACCTAACAACTCCTTAAATAGATAATAGCAAGTGGCGGTAAAATGGTGGTTAAAATTTTCCAAAACTTTTTATTGATAGAGTTTTTTTGATTTGACTTACTAAAGTTAATAAACATTATAAATTTCAGTTTAATTATTTAGTAATTACTTGATTATTAAATAATTATGGTTTATTTGAAATTTTGATACACCTGTTTATTGTTCACCTAAAATAAAAATATTATTAGTTATAACATTAATTATTTCCCCCGATCTTTTTTATAAGTTAAAAACTGAAAAATATTTAATTTATTTTAGTTTTATACTATTCTTATTTTCAATAAGCCTTTGAGTTTTGCTTTGTAATAAAATCTAATTTGTTTATATAACGAGTGGTTCTACCTGAGGGTAAACTGATTGAAATATCAATACTTAATCCTTCTCGGTTAAAGTCATCAATGACGTTGAATGTTCTAAAACGACGTTGTTTTTTGCTATTATCACTCATAAAATCCATTGTCCAGCATTCACCTTGCTTCTTGGGTGACGATAACTGTTTTGGCGTTCGTAGTGGAATACGCTTTTTATGCTTTATTCTAATATTAAGTTTTAACTCACAATATACCCGCTAAACATGTTTATGATTCCATTTATAACTAAGTTTTCGAATACGATGAAAACATTCAGGAAAGTCCCAACACAAGTATTTTTCCGCTATATTACTCAATATCGCAATAATCATTAAGCCACCCGTAATTTAGGTTGATAATAGTAAGCACTCCGACTTAATTCCATAATTACACAGCTCATTGCAATCGTAATCGCATGCGTTGATTGTAGCATTTCTGCCCACGTTTTACGTTCCAGTGTCAACGCTGAAGCTTTTTTATAATTTCTTCGTGATGCGGAATTTTAAATTCAGCTCGGCAAGCATTTGTTTGATCTTACGATTTTCTTCCTAAAAATCTTTTAAATATTTGATATATAATATTTTAATATCGCCATATTTTTCTCGCCATTTATAAAAAGTAGAGTTGCCCATGCCCTGTTTACGGCAAAGCTCTTTAATAGGAATATCTACTTCTGCTTCTTTTAATATCGATACAATTTGGTGTTCGGTTATTTTTTCATGTTTAAATTATCTTTTACTTTTATCATAGAGAATTTTGTACTTTTTTGCTGTACTATTTTAAGGAAGAGTTACAAGTAATAAGTGTCTGTCAGATTAAATTTGAGCCATTACACCACCACAACAGTGCTATTCCGCCAAACAATCATCTCTATTTTTATGCAAAAATCGGTCAGTAATGGTTTTGATTTTATTAGATTTTTGTGGTTTTTATTCAAAAAACAGTCACAAGGTCAATTTACATCCTCTAAAATTACTTCCATCTATCGCTAATAAATATTTATTTTTGAGTGGATATTTATAAAAATATAAAATACTAATAGGATGATGGAGATGCACTATTTTTGTTGGCATCTAATATAAAAATTATGTTCTAAATATTTTTCAATATCACTGTAGTCGAAGAAAGACTAAAGTCTTATTTTTATTAACGAAGCCATTATGCTTAGCAAAATTACAGTTGGTCTTTGTGCCATTACTCTTATTGCTGTATTCTCCGTGTTCACAGGCATTGTCGGCAAAAACATTAAAAGCTATAGAGGGAATATTTAACATTTGATGGTGGCATCACCAAATTAACTACAACTGATGATTTATTAAGTATTAAGTTATCGAACGGTAAAGTGTTCACTCCGCAAAACAATAACTCAGCGATGACACCAATTCGGTTACTTAATGCCGGCGATACTCTTGCTAATATTGAAATGATCGTCCCTTCATCGACTGACTCGGTGAGTATAAGTAGCTTGGTAACTCAAGGTAATTGGGGAGATGATGGCGACGGGCAGGGAGCTAATGGTATTATTGCCACGGGGAGTATATCAGTATCGTTTATGGATAAAAACGGTAATGCTGTTAGTCGTGGTGATATACTAGATATTTGTAAGGCACCTTATAAAGTAACATTAAGTAGTTTAGGTGGTAGTTTAGCTACAGCGTATGGTGTGCCAAATAAACGTATTTTCAGTGGAAGTACGGTGTCGTATCATATCAATCCGCATTCACAACAACCTAAAGTTTGTTATGCAAGACCTCGTTTGATATTTGGTGGCACTAATTCCTCTGGAGATAATCCTCGCTTCACAGGTCCATCTAGTATATGGGATCCTACTAAAGGGTTTTTAACGCAGTCAATTAATCCATCTTTTTATCGCCTCAATTTCCCGACTACGGGTGCTGATGGATTGTATTTTGATTTAGATGTTGGTGGCGTGCATGCAAGTCAGTTAACTTGGTCTACTGTCACCAATGGTAGTGATATAACCGCAACGGTAAGTTGGGTAAGGCCACGTTCAGACTCATTCTCTATCCCATGCCGATGGTGCTCGGGTACTACTACATACGATGATTGGATTTCTGATAAATCCCAAAATGTAACGAGGGTAACGTTAAATGGTCCTAGGGCAGATAATACTCAAATACAATCAAGTAATCCTAGTCGACTTATAGCCCCATCTTTGCCACAACTATTTGAATTACAAGGTAAGGATAGTAGTGGTAATGTGGTTGTTAAGTATGGATTTGAGTTAAGGCAGTGGTTTGTTCATCGGGGAGAGAAATATACTACTGTTCCTGAGCAAGCAACTTGGTGTAGTAGTTTGGGGTATCGTTTTTCTCGAGTAAGAGATTTAAGCAATGCGAAATGTGGTGTAAATAATACTGATTTTCCATGTATAGGTGATATAGATGGTTCTATGCCATCGTCAGGTACTCTATATTACCAACGTCGGATAGGCGCTGGATTTTTAAGTGAGTGGAGCGATGCGTCTTATTATGGTGATGTGGCAGGTTTTGGTCGTGGTGATATTTGGACAAGTGATGCGGTATCAAATACAAATCACTTCTATATTCACCGTAATGGTTATGTGGGTCAGTGGGGGAGCTATGGAGGGGGCTATGCTGTTTGTACCATGCCTTAGTTTTTAGCGTTTAGTTTCTAATTATTAAAGCGTGATGAAGTATGGTGCAAATAAAATAATAAATTAAATATCAAAACCCGGCATTAGTTTGGGTTTTCTAAACGATATCGTTATGTTTACGCTCTAGTTATTTATCCTATTTTAGGTAAGTAAAGTAAACTAGATGCACAAATTTTGCAAAATGAAGATAAAAAACAATATATAGTAAAGAAAGTACCTATGTTTGTTATGATTTTTCACAATATATTGTGGAATGATGCATTTTATTGAGTTATTTTTATAAAAAGCAAATTATTACCCCAAAAAATCAGCCAGAAAAGGTATTGATTTTATTGAGGTTTTTTTGAAATCCTTACATGAAAAAACAGCAGCCAAGTAGCTGCTGTTTTTTGTAGCTTTTACTATTATTTAATTGCTTTAGCCACGATTTGTTGGGCTTCTTGCTGTAGTGTATTTAAATGTTCGTTGCTTATAAAGCTTTCTGCATAGATTTTATAGGCGTCTTCTGTTCCTGATGGGCGAGCAGCAAACCAGCCGTTTTCTGCAATCACTTTAAGCCCACCAATTGCGGCATTGTTAGCTGGTGCAGTGGTTAGGCATTGGGTGATTTTTTCACCTGCTAAGCTGTCGGTCGTTAGTTGGCTAGCATCAAGTTTGGCTAGTTTTTGTTTTTCACTAAACGATGCAGGTGCTTGAATTCGTCCGTAATAAGATACGCCAAATTTCGCTTCAAGCTCTTGATATTGTTCTTGTGGGTTTTTGCCCACTTTTGCAGTCATTTCAGCAGCAAGTAGGCATAGGATTATGCCGTCTTTGTCGGTTGTCCAAACTTTGCCGTTGGTTCTTAAAAATGATGCGCCTGCGCTTTCTTCGCCTGCAAAGCCGAGTTTGCCGTTGTATAGACCATCTGCATACCATTTAAAACCAACAGGGTATTCTAGGTATTGTTTGTTTAGGCTATTTGCTACACGGTCGATCATTGAGCTTGTAACTAGTGTTTTTCCAATAGCGATATCTTTGTGCCATTGTGGGCGGTTTTGGAATAGGTAATTGACACAAGTTGATAGGTAGGCATTGGGGTTCATTAGTCCTTTTGGTGTGACAATGCCATGACGGTCAAAGTCAGTGTCGTTACCAAAAGCTAAATCAAATTGGTCTTTTAATGTTAACAATCCCGCCATTGCCCAACGGCTTGAGCAGTCCATTCGAATGATTTCATCATGATCTAGGTGCATAAAGCTGAATGTCGGATCGATTTTGTTGTTAACAATATTAAGATTGATACCGTATTTTTCAGCAATTCTAGGCCAATAAGTAATGCCTGCACCACCAAGTGGGTCAACCCCAATTTTTAGTGACGATGATTTGATCAGCGCAAGATCTAAGATGTTTTCAAGGTCGTTGATGTAGTCGGTTTCGTACTCTTTGGTATGAACGTAATTTGAATTTATAGCCTTGTCTAAGGTGATACGTTTTACGCCATTGAGTTTATTTTTTAGTAGTTCGTTAGCACGGTTTTCAATTTGTTTGGTGATGTCAGTATCCGCCGGCCCGCCATTAGTTGGGTTGTATTTTATGCCACCATCCTCTGGTGGATTATGCGATGGGGTAATGACAATACCGTCCGCTAGTTGGGTTTGTTTGCCTTGGTTGTAGGTTAAAATTGCATGTGATATGACAGGCGTTGGGGTATATCCCCAATTTTGTGCGATAACAACGGTTTGTTCGTTAGCGGTAAAAACTTCAAGCACTGATTTTAATGCAAGTTCTGATAGGGCATGGGTGTCTTGACCAATAAAACATGGCCCTGTAACTTTGTTGGCTTTGCGGTATTCCGCAATGGCTTGAGCAACGGCTAATATGTGTGCTTCGTTGAATGTGCCTTTGTTTGAACTGCCCCGATGGCCCGATGTGCCAAATATGACTAGTTGGCTAGCGTTATCCGTATCAGGTTGAATCTGGTAATAGTTATTGCGTAATGTTTCAACATTAATGAGATCTGATGGTTGAGCTAACATTCCTGCACGGCTTTGCTTGGCCATTTTTTTATCCTCTTTCATTAAATATGTTTTTTTATAATAGCTAAAATGTGAACACGTTGTGTGTTGTCACATTTTAGCTTTATTTGTTTTTGTTTTTTCTGTTAAGGTAAGAATGCGTTAGTAACTTGGTTTATCATAGTTTCAGATATGCCCATGTCACTCATTATCGATTCTACAATATATTGTTTTCTAGCTGTATTTGTGTTGCTAATTACCCAATAAGGTGTGCCAGTAATTTCGCGGGGTTTGGTGTTTTTGCCCGATGCTTCAAGAGACTGTTTGTCTTTAGCTAGGTATTGTCGTTTACTACCATGCAGTGATGTTGCTGCAATAGCAAAAAGCGCTGGATTATAGTTATATAGTGCACTGAGCAATAATATAAAACGGCTGATAATGGATTTTTCGCTTATGAACGTGTCGCTAGTTAATAAATCGTTAAAAAGAGGGTAGTGGTTTTCTTTTTTGACGATGGTATTTTGTTTTGCTGAGGTTGATTGGTTTATATTCAATAAACGTCGTAATATACTTGATGCATCTTCACCAATGTGTTTGGTTTGACCAGCAATAAATTGGTATAATTCTTCGTCGATTTCTATCGTTTTCATTGTGTTACATGTGCCTATTAAATTATTTTACGGGACATCCTAAAGCAGGAATTTTGTTAAGATGCGAATCATGAGTCGATTCGTTATTTAAACAATCATTTGATGGTTGTTTAAATTCAACGCTCTCGCTTTTTCGGGGAGCTTGGTTTGCATCATGACAAGCCGTTATCATAACCGATAATATTAATTGAAAAAATAACCGTTTCATATACTCATTGTACGCTGAATAAACTATTGTGCTGAGTATAACCTAACTTAAGCATAAATTGTATTAGCTATTGATAAAATAATGAAAATGATATTGTCGTTTTTTCTTAATAATTTATTCTAAACAAGGTATAATAAAAAGATACCGATATTATATGAGGAATTAATTATGAAAAAAATCGTCACACTAACTATTTTAGTTGCAATTCTATCTGGATGTAGCAATAGTGATATCTATTCTGGCGATGTTTATACCGCTGATCAAGCCAAACAAGTTCAGCAAGTGAGTTATGGTACAGTTGTTTCAGTTCGACCTGTTAAAATTCAAGCTAATAACACAAATGGTAAAAACGAAAATATTATAGGTAGCTTAGGTGGTGCTGTTTTAGGTGGTGTTTTAGGTAATACTATTGGTAATGGTTCTGGCCAAGTTTTAGCGACTGCAACAGGTGCTATTGGTGGTGCAATTTTGGGGGATGTCATTCAAGATAAAACTAGCCAAGCAAGTGCTGTCGAGCTAGAAATCAAACAAGAGAATGGTTCAAACATTGTGCTTGTGCAAAAAGGTTCAGCTAAAGATTTCTTTGCTGGCCAAGCGGTTCGTTTAGTTACTAATGGTAAGCAAATTAGTGCTTCGCCACGTTATAGCAATCAATCAAGATAACCGCTAATCAAAATAATAAATCAAAAGATAATACTTAATTTTGCTCACTTTGATGGTGAGCAAAATGGTTTTTTAGGTATACGATTGTTGTTAGCTTTTGATTAAGTATCATAAAATATCCAATCAATAACAAAAATTTGCCTGTCTAAACACTAACGTATAAACTCAACAAAATTTTTATTCTATTATTTTATTTATTATATTAAAGGAACAGTAAGCCGATGCGTATTTTACATACTATGATTCGAGTTGGTGATTTGCAGCGTTCGATTGATTTTTATACCCGTGTAATGGGTATGCGAGTGCTAAGAACCAGTGAAAATACACAATACAAATATTCATTAGCCTTTGTTGGTTATGGCGATGAGACAACGAGTTCAGTGATTGAGTTAACTTATAATTGGGATACCGATAACTATGATCATGGAACGGCGTTTGGTCATATTGCTATTGGTGTTAATGATGTGGCTAAAATGTGCGATGCCGTTAAGCAAGCAGGAGGCAAGGTAACACGCGAAGCAGGACCTGTAAAAGGTGGTTCAACGATTATTGCTTTTGTTGAAGATCCTGATGGTTATAAGTTAGAGTTGATTCAAAATGATCAGGCTGATCAAGCTTTAGGAAATTAAAGGCTTTTTTATAATATCGCCGATTGAAATTTCGGCGATATTATTGGTGTTTTAATTTAAATCACTACCCAATAAATCTTTTAATAATTGCGAATTAATGGTTGTCTGTTTTGCTTGCTCTAAGCTAGCAGTGGTAATAATTGCACTTAAGGCACTTAATGAGGTGTCGAAATCGTCATTGATAATAACATAATCATATTCGTTATAATGCGAAATTTCGGCTTGGGCTTTTTGCATTCTTTTGGCTATAACACTACTGTTGTCTTGTCCACGTTTTATTAGGCGGTTTTCTAACTCTTTTAGTGATGGTGGTAATATAAAGATGCTTTTTGCTTGAGGCATTTTTTGGCGTACTTGTCTTGCTCCTTGCCAATCAATATCTAAAAACACATTAATTCCTTGTGATAAGCTTTGTTCTATTTCTGCTTTAGATGTGCCGTAATAGTGGTCAAATACGTTGGCATATTCTACAAAAGAATTTTTATCAATTAAGGATTCAAAAAGTTTATGATCCACAAAATAATAATGTTCGCCATGTAATTCGCCTGCTCGTGGCTGGCGAGTTGTATGTGAAATTGATACTTTTGCTTGTTTTGGATTTTGGTTTAAATAAGCTTGAATAAGGCTTGATTTTCCTGCTCCACTCGGTGCAGAGATAATAAATAAAGTTCCTGTATACATAGATATGTTTGCCACGTTGGTTGCTATTGCGTTATTTTATTGTCATTGATATAAATTAAGCGATATTATAGCAAAATTTGGTAAAAAAATGTGGTTTATTGTGAGCCAATAAAATAATTTACTGTTTAATATTTTAGGTTATAGGACAGTATGATTGGTTTGCAATATCCACAATATTAATTTATAAAATCATGTATTGTTATTGTTAAGGAATGATTATGTCTTTGACTTTTAAAGATGGTGTTTATGCTTGTATTCCAACTTTATTAGGCTATATTGGTATTGGTATTGCTGCGGGTGTTGTAGGAAAGTCAGCAAATTTATCTGTACTTGAAATTACATTATTGGCTGTGATTGTTTATGCTGGTGCGGCACAGTTTATTATTGCCGGTCTAATGATGGTGGCTACACCTGTTTCAGCCATTATTTTTACTGTTTTTTTAGTTAATTCCCGTCATTTTTTAATGAGCATGGCAACCGCCCCCGCTTTTCGTAGATTCTCATTTTTTAATAATATGGCTATCGGTAGTTTATTAACTGACGAGAGTTTTGCCGTTGTAATGAGTGCCATAGCCAATAAAGTTCCCGTCAATGCTGTTTGGATGCATGGGCTTAATGTAACAGCTTATTTGGCTTGGATTTTATCTTGTTTTTTAGGGGCAGTAATCGGTGAATGGTTACCTGATCCAAACTTGTTTGGTTTAGATTATGCCTTGGTTGCCATGTTTATTGGTTTACTTTATTTGCAACTGATTGGTGATAAAAGCAAAAGTCTTAAAAATCGACTATTAGTAATGTTAACCGTTGCAATTATGCTAATTTTATTAATGCGTTTTGTGTCACCCGAAATGGCGATTTTAATTAGCACTTTTGGTGGATGTTTTATGGGTATGGCTATGGAGCGTGATGCGTGACAATTTATAGTTTATTGATTATTTTAGGGTGTGGTTTAGTCACTTGGTTACCAAGAGTGGTTCCTTTCATGCTGGTTCGAAAGTTTCAGTTACCGAATGTGGTAATTCGTTTTTTGTCGTATGTACCTTTGTGTATTTTGACTGCTTTATTTGTGCAAAATTTATTTGTGGCAAAAGAGGGGCAGTTTCCTGATTTTCATGTGGAATATTGTTTGGCGACCATTCCAACAGTCATTGTTGCTGTGATCACTAAAAACTTAATGTGTATTGTGGTTGCAGGTATGTGTTTTATGGCGTTGATTCGTTATTTTATTGTGTAATTTGAATTTATTAATAAATTGCTTTGGTTAATTTTTTATTGTTTGTTAAAACAAAAACAGGGCAGTTGCCCTGTTTTTTTTATGTTTTATTAAGTTCTTTCTTTTTGTTCAAGTTTGTTAATCGATTTTAATAGTTTTTCAGCTTCGCTATTTTGGCCGATTTGATTAAGATAGGTTGCCATCGCTTTTTGATATGTCATATTATTCAATATCGCTCGTGGTTGCGCATGCCACCATTTGGTTAGTGCTTGCGTATCACTGTCAGTTGATAATTGTTTGATTCGGGCAATATAGGCTACCTGTTTAAATTGATCTAGTTGCGATTCATTATAAGCTTTAGCTTTATACATTGCTGGTAATAGATCGATAACCGCTTGATAATCACCAGTTTCGTAATAAAGTTGATCGGCTAATCGTAGCACTTCCACATTACGTGGTTTTTCGTTTAGTAGTTGTTCTAACACGATGCGTGCGGCTGTGTACTCGTGGTTTTTTAGTTGCAATCGAATTTGTACTAATTGAAAGGCAAATATCTCTTTAGGTTGACAGGTTCTAGCCGCTTGTTCTAGCGATTGGTTGGCTTGAATTAATTCATCGTTGTCAATTTGTGCTTGTGCGGCAAGTAAATACGATAAAGTGGTATTTTTTGCCCCTTTGGCACTTTTTGTAAATAACTTTGCCGCTTGTTGATAATCACCTTCTAACAATAAAAATTGTGCTTGTTCAAGACGTTTTATTGATTTTTTAGGTGATTTTAAGCGTAACCAGTTGCCAAGCGTTGTTTTAGAGTTAAATATTTTATTGAAGATACAATAAATTAAATAAAGACAAAGTAAGCCAATTAATTCAAGTATCATAAATGAATTAAATGACATGCTGACACGATAGTTGGCAAATTCAAATACTGCTGAGCCTTGGTGTCCTTGCAATAATGGGCCAAGGAAAAATCCACCTACTAGCACTAAGAAAATAATTAGTATTCTTATCATGATTATTCTCCTATTTTGCCAACATTGAACGAACACGAGTTTGCATTAATTTTTCAAGTTCGCTGATGCTAGTTAGGTTTTCCTGTACACTTTGATTGCTGATTGATTGATTTTGTAAATTATCAAGCTCATTGATAAATGCTTTGACACTTGGTGCGTTACCATCAAAATAAGCATTAACCCAAGTTGCAGTGTCGTTAAGTGCGCGTTGGTAAATTAAGTCTTGGTGTCTTGGCACTGCTTGTGCGGCAATCAATAGGCGGAAACGGATGTTTTCACGTAGGTAAAGTGATTGTTCTATGCTTAATGGTGCTTTTAATATTTGGCAATGGACAATTTGTTTTTCATCTTGACCTGCTTGTTCTAAGCATGCTTTGAAGTTGTTATCTTTATTGTCCAGCTTTTCAATGGTGATAAATTTATCCATAAAAGTCTTAGCACTACTTAATAAATTGCTAGACCAATCGCCGGCTGATGATGTTATTTCATTCTCTTTATCTTCAGTTGTATTATTTGTATGTACTTGTTGATTGTTATCTGCGTGAGAATTTTCTGTGTTAGTGTTTTCTGTGTTTATGTTCTCGACTTGGACTGCTTTGTTCTCATTTTTATTGGCTGAGTCTTCGCTATATTGTGTCATTCCAAGGTCGATTTCTTGATAATGCCCAACTAAAGGTAATTCGGTAAGGGCATCTGACAATCCAATTAAATTAATAATAATGCCATCAGTATCAACAAAACTGACTTGAGCTAGTGAGTTAATATCTTTACTAATTGCTTGTCGTGCTGGTAATAGGCTAGGATCATCAGCTTGAGCTAGGCTTTCGTCGGCATTTTTAAGTAATAGTCGTGCTGATGTGTAATCTTGGTCATTCCAAATTTTACGCCCCGCTAAATGGACTAAATAATTTGCTTGCGAAATTAACCAAACTTTATGATCTGTGGTTGACATAGCCGCTAAACGCTCGTTGATGTTTTGTAGGCTTTGTTCATTGAGCTTTAATGTGTCATTCACTTGGTTGCTTAATTGTTGTTGTACTTTTTGTTGATCACTAAGTTGACGTTCTACTTGTTGTTCTAATTTGCTGAACTGTTGATTCTGTTTATTAACAGCATCTTCAATGCTGCTGTGTAAATCATTTGTTATGCTCTGCTTGGTTGTTTGTTTTAAATTGGCCAGTTCGGTTTGTAATGTTGAGATGGTCTTTTGTTGTTTTGCAAATTGCTGTTGGCCATAATAAAAACCAAATCCACCTAAGCAAGCGGTTAATGCTATAGCTATTATCGATAATTTTGAAACTTTTGTTTTGCCTATATTGTCATTATTACTATTAATGTTTTTGGTTTGGGCTTTCGATTCTACTGCAGGATTGGGTTGAGTGGTTGTTTGATCTTTTTTGTCTTTTTTCATAGTTTCATTCGCTTCATTTTCAATCGCTGTTATTGTTGGTTGACTAAATGAAGTTGTGCTTATTGTTGAAAGTGTCGCATTGGCACCATAATATTTTAACGGCATAAATGACCTCATTTAGATTTATTCGAAATTGATGTTGGCATTATGACATAGAGTTAACATTGTTTTAAATAAAATTTGATTATTCGCCCCCGCTATTTGTAAAATATTTTGCCAATTTAATTGTTGTGCTTTTTTTAAAATTCGTTCACTAGTAACAATGAGTTGAGCTTGCTGTTTGTGTTGTTTTTGACAATAAAGCTCAAGTCGCATTAAGTGCTCAACACTGGTAATAATAATGATTTGGCTGTTTATGTTGTTAGCTAAAATATTGTCACAATAGGTTATTGGTTTACGGTAATAACATTCTAGTATTTTAACCTGAGCTTGTTGGGTTATTAATGTGTCAGCTAATAAATTTCTTCCTGAATTACCCCGTAAAATCAGTACGGTACGATGTGCTAGTGCTACGCTCTTTAGTAAGTCTAATAAACCTTCGCTATCTTCTTGTTTAGGGTGATTAACTTTGGTTGTAGTTAGTTGGCTTAATAATTCTGCTGTTTTTTTGCCTATTGCAAAATAGTGCCTATTTGCTGGAAAAGATAAGTCGGGTAAATAGGTTTTGATGGAGTGAATAACTTGTGGCGATAGTGCAATTACAATGTCTGATGGTAAAAGACAATTAAGTTGTTGCTCTAAATCAACCAGTTCAGCTCCAGGTAAAATATCAAATAAAGGAAGGTGAGCTGCTGATAAATTGGCAAGGTTTAGTTGTTTAGCTAGCTCCTCGCCTTCTGGCGAGGGTCTTGTTACATAAATCATTCGCCATTTAATTCCTGTAATATTTTGTCGGCGCCTTGATTTAATAGTTGTATTGCGAGATTGTGGCCCAGTTGTTCTGCACGGTTTGCAGAGCCTTGTAATTTAGCTTTAATTATTTGCATACCATCAATACGTCCAACAAATCCTTCTAAAGTTAAAATATCATTGCTTAGTTGGCTATAGCAAGCAATAGGCACTTGGCAGCCACCTTGTAGCGCTTTGTTCATTGCTCTTTCTGCTTGAATACAAACGCGGCTATTTTTATCATCAAGCACGGAAAGAATATCTAATATTTTTTTATCATCTGTTCGAGTTTCAATTCCAATTGCTCCTTGACCAACAGCGGGTAAAATTAAGTCCGTATCAATATATTGTTTTATTCTATTTTCTAATTCTAGGCGTTTTAAACCGACAGACGCTAAAATAATAGCATCATATTCTTGATTATCGAGTTTAGCTAGGCGAGTACCTATATTGCCTCGAAGATCTTTAATTTGTAAATGTGGATATTTAGCTCTTAATTGGCATTGACGTCGTAAACTTGATGTTCCGATAATGGCACCATCTGGGAGTTCGCTTATGCTTGAATATTTATTTGAAATAAACGCATCACGAACATCGCCTCGTTTGCAAATGGTGGCTAGAGTTAATCCTTCTGGGAACTCGGTGGGAATATCTTTTATAGAATGAACAGCAATATCCGCGTCGTTATTCAATATGGCTTGTTCAAGTTGTTTAACAAATAGCCCTTTGCCACCAATTTTTGATAGGGGGCTGTCTAGCATTATGTCGCCTTTAGTAACCATAGGAATTAATTCCACTGTTAAATGGGGGTGAGCGGCTAGCAATTGTTGCTTAACAAAATTAGCTTGCCATAGCGCTAAAGGGCTTTTTCGTGTTGCAATGCGAATGTTCAATGGAATTTTCCGTTTTATTTTTGCTTAAATGGTTTGTGTTATTGCACAATTTGTATATCGGTACTGGTTAATTTAATCACTTAAAAATCAATATAGCCAAATACAGTGTAAACTGTATTTGGCTAATTAAATTTAAGTTATTAATCTAAATCATCAACAAAACTAACTGCATAACCAATATAATTAGCTGGTGTTAATTGTTTTAGTCGTGTTTTTTCACTTTCGGGCAGATCTAATGAGTCAATAAATTCTTGCATGCCTTTTGCATCAACACGTTTACCACGGGTTAGTTCTTTGAGTTTTTCGTAGGGTTTTTCAATGCCGTAACGGCGCATTACAGTTTGGATTGGTTCGGCTAATACTTCCCAGTTACGGTTAAGCTCGTCAAGTAAATAGTCTTGGTTAACTTCAAGTTTATTTAATCCTTTTAGTGTTGATTGGTAAGCAATAATAGCATAACCAATACCTACACCTAAATTGCGTAATACTGTTGAGTCGGTTAAGTCACGTTGCCAACGAGAAATAGGTAATTTGCTACCTAAGTGGTTCATGATAGCATTAGCAATACCTAAATTTCCTTCTGAGTTTTCAAAGTCAATTGGGTTGACTTTATGTGGCATTGTTGATGAGCCAATTTCGCCAGCAATGGTTTTTTGTTTAAAGTGATTTAACGAAATATATCCCCAAACATCACGATCAAAGTCGATCATAATGGTATTAAAACGAGCCACACAATCGAAAAATTCGGCAATATAATCATGAGGTTCGATTTGAGTAGTATAAGGGTTCCAATTTAACCCTAGTGATCTAACAAATTCTTCGCTAAATTGATGCCAATTCACTTGAGGATAAGCAACCATATGTGCATTATAATTGCCTGTGGCTCCATTAATTTTACCTAGTATTTCAACCGATTGTAGTTGCTTTAATTGACGTTTTAAACGGTAAGCAACATTGGCAAATTCCTTACCTATTGTTGATGGTGTAGCAGGTTGTCCGTGCGTTCTTGAAAGTAGCGGTAAATCACGATAAGACTTGGCTTGTGAGGTGATTTTTTCGATCAGTTTATTCCAATATGGAACTAAGACGGTTTCTCTGGCTGTTTTTAGCATTAATGCATAAGATAAGTTATTAATATCTTCTGATGTACAAGCAAAATGAATAAATTCGTTAACTGCATGTAATTCTTCATTAGTGCTGACTTTTTCTTTTAAAAAATATTCTACCGCTTTGACATCGTGATTAGTGGTTTTTTCGATTTCTTTGATACGATTAGCATCTTGCTCACTAAATTGCTCAACAATTTGGTTAAGGTGGTTGATGGCTGACTGGCTTAAGGTTGGTACCTCTAAAATATCTGCTTGTAAGGCTAGCTTTTGTAACCAACGAACTTCAACTTGAACACGGTATTTTAGTAAACCATATTCGCTAAAAATGGTGCGTAATTCTGTTGTTTTCTCACCATAACGTCCATCAATTGGTGAAAGGGCAGTAAGTGCAGATAATTCCATCGGTTTAACTCCGTTATTATTTTGAAATATCAGTTATAAAGTACAAATTAGTTTATGCGATTAATTTGGTCTAATAGTTGTTGGGCTGCATCACAAATGCGTTTACGGCTAAAAAGAAACTGAAAACGACTGCCGCCAACTTGGTACCATAAAATGGCTGATCGAACACAACCCAAAAGTGCTGTTCTTACTTTTGCTTGTACTAATGAGTTTTGTAGAAATTCAATTTTGCCAATAACTTTGATTTTAGTTGATATCGGGCTAATGATATCAGAATAGATTCCCGCTAATGAATAGGATATATCATCAACATTAATACCAACGGTTTGATCATTTATATCAGAATAAAGTCCTGAAATGCGTTTTAATCGTTGGTCTATCTTATCTAATGCGTCTTTATTTTTTAATAATTTGTTTGTAATACTAAGAGAGCCAAACAGGTAACGAATAGTTTGAACGTGCTCTTTTTGTCCTGACGACAATAATTGTATTAGTGTTTGTAATCCTATTTTGATATTTTTAATACCATCATAAACATCGTCCGTTGTTTTTGGCGAGGTTTTAAATATACTTTTTATTGCTTGTTCATAAAGTGTTGCACTACAAATACCTGTATTAGCTAGTTGTGGTACCAATATTGCACTTTGTGTTGCACCGGCAAGGGCAATGGCAATATGATGGTATTTATTATTCACTTTAGTACTCCTTACTGCTTTTTATTTGTTCTTCAATAATACCGCCACCTAAGCATACTTCGTTTTGATAAAAGACAGCTGATTGACCTGGTGTAACAGCAGCAACGGGATTATCAAATATGACTTTTATTTTATCATCAGCTAATGGTACCACTTGGCACGCTATATCTTGTTGGCGATAGCGTGTTTTAACCGTACAATTGAATGGTTCGGTGACCACTTTACGGTCAACCCAATGTAGTTGTTGAGCAATTAATCCGTGTGAAAATAGAGCAGGGTGATCGTGACCTTGTGCCACAATTAACTCGTTATTTGTTAGATCTTTGTCAACCACATACCATGGCGTATCATCGGCTTGTTTTAAACCACCAATACCCAATCCTTTACGTTGTCCTAACGTATGATACATAAGCCCTTGATGTCTGCCAATAATTTCACCGTCAACAGTGCGAATATCGCCTGCTTGTGCTGGTAAATAACGAGCCAAAAAGTCAGTGAATTTTCGTTCACCAATAAAGCAGATACCTGTAGAGTCTTTTTTCTTAGCCGTCGCTAAACCAAGCTTTTCTGCAATTTGACGCACTTGTGGTTTTTCAAGTTCACCGACGGGAAACAGGCTTTGGCTTACTTGTGTTTCACTCAAGGTATAAAGAAAGTAGCTTTGATCCTTGTTGGTGTCTATACCACGTAATAATTCAACTTTTCCATTTGTTTCGCGTTTGCGAACATAATGTCCTGTAGCAATAAAGTCAGCACCAAGATCTTCAGCTGCATATTCTAAAAAAGCTTTAAATTTTATTTCTTTATTACATAAAATATCTGGGTTTGGTGTTCGGCCTGCTTTGTATTCTGATAAAAAATGTTCAAATACATTGTCCCAATATTCGGCAGCAAAATTAACTGTATGTAATTTGATGTTTAATTTATCGCAAACGGCTTGTGCATCAGCTAAGTCAATGGCTGCTGAACAGTATTCTTCAGTATCGTCTTCTTCCCAGTTTTTCATAAACAACCCAACAACATCATATCCTTGTTGTTGTAATAAATAAGCGGAAACAGAAGAGTCGACGCCACCTGACATACCGACAACGACTTTTTTTCGAGAGTTTATGTTTGTCATAATAGCTATATTAATAGGTAAAATTAATAAAAAATTTGGTTTCAATTTTAGCATAACTAAGGCAAAAAGCATAAAGTTATGCAGATAAAGAACACTATATTCAACTGTGATTTATATTAATTTAATACCAACTTTTGCTTTAAATTTATATTCAAAGGTGCTTTTACGATTTTTTATTTTTATTTATTAAATATTCGCATAAAAAAATGAAATCATAAAATAATAACAGCTTTATTAAATAAAACTTATAAAACTGTTATTATTTAAAGATTAAATAAAAATTAGTCAAAATTTTTTAAAAGATAAATAACAAGTCCTATAATTCTAAAGTCTTGTTGTTCATACTTATCACCAATAATTGCTGGGTATTTAGGGTTATCACAAAGTAATGCTAAGTTAGCACCTTGATTTTGTATGCGTTTTATACTAATTTGGTCCTCATACTCAACAGCATACAAATAACCATCAATCGGTTTGTTATGAGTCTTGTTGATGATAAGAATATCATGATTTGATATTGTTGGTTCCATGCTATCACCTTTAGCCCATACTGCGGTTAAATCTTTGTGGTTACAGCCTTGATGTTTTATTAAGGATAGATCAAACGGAATTGATTCTATTTGTGGGTAAAATTTACTTGTTTCGTTTAAATGGTGAAATGGAATATGTACTGAACCTCGGCATTCAGATTCTGACAATAACCTACATTCTCCTTTTCCTGTTGCTAGCCACTCTATAGGAACGTTGCATTTTTGAGCAATAATTGCAAGCCTATTTAATGCTGGATAGGTTTTCCCTGATAAATAATCTCGTATAACCGCCTCTGACATACCAACTTTTTTGGCAAAGGCATTACCTGATATGCCTTCTAATACTAAATTTAGTCTATTCCTAAAATCAATTACACCTGTATCAATTAAAATCTGTATTTTTTCTTTTTCATTTTGTTTTTTTACTTTGTTTTCTGTCATTTTTTATTCCATTTTGTGTGTTTTTCATTTTTTTTATTTTAATTCGTTTTTTTATGTGTTATTCTCTGCCCATATATTTTCTTATCTTATGAATATTCATTTTTAACATTGTAAGACCGATAATCTTTACAATAGCAAAACTATAACCTATAGAGGATCTCATAATGAGAGAACAAGATCAAGACTGGGCACCATCTAGAGTGGTGGGTGAAATTAAAATTAGAGGCGGAAATTTAAGAGCATTATCGAGATCCAGTGGATTACAGGCTGATACTTTAAGAAATGCTTTATATCGACATTGTCCAAAGTATGAGCGAATTATTTCTGATTATTTACAAGTCCCTGTTGAGCAAATTTGGCCTTCACGTTATCAATTAAAAACTAAAAAATAATATTAGTTTGAAAATAAAAAAGACACTTATTAGCGTCTTTTTTATTATTTACTATGCTACGATTGATTTTTTAGCTTGTTCGGCTGCTTTAACGATCGCTGCAAAAGCATCGGCTTTTAATGATGCTCCGCCTACTAATGCACCATCAATATCAGGTTGAGTAAAGAGCTCGGCTGCATTTTTATCATTAACAGACCCACCATATTGGATAATCACTTGCTGTGCTACTTTTTCATTTTGTTTAGCAATATGATCTCGAATAAATTTATGAACAGCTTGCGCTTGTACTGGAGTTGCTGATTTTCCAGTTCCAATTGCCCAAACTGGTTCATAAGCAATAACCGCACCATTAAATGCTTGAATGCCAAGCGCCTTAATCACTGCATCAATTTGATGAGCACAGATAGCTTGTGTTTGACCTGCCTCGTTTTCAGCTTCAGTTTCGCCAATACATAATACTGGTACTAATCCTGCCTCTTTAATGACACCAAACTTTTTAGCAATAAATTCGTCTGATTCTTTATGATAAGTACGACGTTCAGAGTGCCCAATAATAACGTGAGTTACACCAACGTCTTTTAGCATTTCGATTGATACTTCCCCAGTATAAGCACCAGAAAGATTTACGCCAACGTCTTGAGCTCCTAAAATGATATTAGAACCATCTAGTTGATGTTTTACAAAATCAAGATAGACAGCCGGTGGTGCAATTGCTACATTGCACGTAGTATTATTTGATAGCTCATTTCGTAGCCCTGCAACTAGGCTTTTAGCCATGTCTTTACTACCATTGAGCTTCCAGTTCCCCATAACAAGTGGTTTACGCATAATTTTCTCCAACTTAAAGTTTAAAATAGTGTTGATTTTAGAATGAATTCGGTATAATAGTCAGTATTATACACCAAATAAACTGAGCTTGAGGAAAAATATGTCATTAGAAATATTGAATCAATTGGAAAATAAAATCCAGCATACCGTTAATACTATCACCACATTACAACAAGAGATTGCTACTTTAAAACAAGGGAATCAGGAGTTGGAACAACTGATTAATGATAGTTCTGATGAAATAAAAGTATTACGTGATGAAAACGAAAAACTCAAACAAGATCAACAACTATGGCAACAACGTATTCAAACATTATTAAGTAAAATTGGCGAAATTACACAATAATTGATTCAAATTTTTTAACGCGACTTAGGTCGCGTTTCTTTTATTCTTAATTGTAGATAATGGTAGAGGCTAAGTTTAATGCAACAAAAGCTAAAATCACTCTGGCTGACTGAAACTATCCATTTAATTGAAGCTGAATCAGGACGGTTTGCTGACCAAGATATTAACCGACAAGTAAGAACTGAACAAATATCGCTCACTGACCGAATTGTGATGCGAGCAACGATGTTGTCAAAACAAAATGGCCTATATTCTTCGCAAAAAATACTAATACAGTCTATAAAGTTTTCTTTTGTTTTATTGCTATTATTCTCTGTATTTTTAGGTGGTTCCTTAGCTTTGGGAGCAGTGAACCAGAACCCTATCAATTTATATTGGGCGCTTTTTAGCTTATTAGGTGTGCACTTAATTACATTATCTATTTGGCTTTGTTCATTTTTTTTCTTTTCTAATTTTGGCGGTAGTTTATTAATTCATTGCTGGTTGTGGTTAGCTAAAAAACTTTCTCAAAAAAAGACCATACAACAACTTATTCCTGCATTTATTGAATTGTTTGGAACCCGCGTGCGTTGGCTTATCGGTTTTGTGCTTAACCTGTTTTGGACTATGATTTTAAGCAGTGCATTGCTAGTGTTAATAGTGTTATTTTCAACTAAGTATTATAGTTTTGAATGGCAAACTACATTACTTAGTTCTGATACTATTATTCGTTTAACGCACTATTTGGGCTATTTACCTTCATTATTTGGTTTTGATATCCCTCAAGATGACATAATAAAATTAAGCGAGAATGCTTTAAACACTGGCGAAATTCGTTCGTCATGGGCTGTTTGGCTGTTGGGGGTGTTTATTGTTTATGGGTTATTGGTACGGGTGTTATGTATGATATTCTGCGGTGTTAACTGGTTGGTTAGTTGTCGTTATATTAAACTCAATATTACACACCCTGACTATCAAGTATTAGCAAACCAATTGCAACCATTAATTGTTAACATTGAAGATGCCGATAGATTAGGATACAGTAACCATCAATGGTGTTCTCCTGTACATCCAATTGAAGATGGTAAGGGCTCTTTTTTGGTTGCAGTAGATGTGCACGAAAGTTGGCATCATCCTGAGTCTATTAAATTTTTAGGTTTTTTAAATACAAGAGAACAACGTAATAATATTTTAGATTACTTTCAATTAACACCAGCTAAAAAATTGCTAATTGCAATTGATACCGATAGATCACCCGATAGAGGGTTATTGAATTTTATTAATCAGCTGATTAACAAATCACAACAAACCCGAATTTGGTTTATTAATCAAGGCAAACAGTATCATAATTGGCAATCGCTCTCTTTACAATTAGCTGAACCAGATTGGCTAAGTGAGGATATTTAGTATGCTATCAACATTAAAATTAGCCGTAGTTGGTCACGCCAATGTTGGTAAAACGTCATTATTACGCACCTTAATTCGCAATAGCCGTTTTGGTCATGTATCTGACCATCCTGGCACCACAAGACATGTTGAATCAATAACTTTGCCGCTTGAGCAAAATAAATCGATTGTTTTTTATGATACACCAGGGTTAGAAGACAGTTTGGCGCTTTATGATTATATTAACCAACTTGTTCCTGCTAATAAAAAACTTGATGGTGTTGATAAATTAACTATTTTTTTACAAAGTCCAGAGGCTGAAAACACTTTTAATCAAGAAGCCAAAGTCATCAAACAGCTACTAAATAGTGATGTAGCTATCTATGTGATAGATGTCAGAGAGCCAATATTGGCAAAGTATCACGATGAGTTATCTATTTTATCTAATAGTGATAAACCCATATTAGCAGTTTTGAATTTTATATCCGGTAATGACCAAAATGAAAAAGAATGGAAAAGATTGCTGTCACGAGTGGGGATTCATGCTATCGTTAAGTTCGACGCTATATTTTCATCTTTAGATGGTGAAGAGCGATTGTATCATAGCCTTGCTTTACTAGTTGAACCTGCTAAAGAAATATTAGATAATTGGCTAGATAAAATCTCACAAATTCGTGATTCTCGAAATAAAACAGCTAATCGAATTATTGCAGAAACGCTTGTTGATGTTACCGCTTTTTCCAAAATGGCTAAACTAGACGATAACCGAGCCATTGCTGATATGCAAAATAAAGTCAGAAAGCGAGAACAAACAGCGATTAATGAATTATTAAAATTGTATCAATTCGATTTAACTCAAGAGAGTGAAGAGAGCTTGCCTTTAATCAAAGGCCGTTATAATGCTGACCTTTTTAATGTTGATGCACTAAAAACGGTGGGTATGCATTTGACTAAAGGCTTTGTGTCAGGCGCAACAATTGGTGCAAGTATTGATGTAGCAACAGGTGGTATTTCACTTGGTTCTGCCGCGTTGGTTGGCGCTGTAGTTGGCAGTTTGGTGCAAACTGCGAAACATTATGGTTCTAGAATGCGGTATCAGCTTTCTGGGTATAGTAAATTAAGTGTTGATGATGTTATTATTTGTTTTCTTTCTTTACGATTAATTCGCCTTAAAGAAAGTTTAAATCATCGCGGCCATGCGGATACGAGACCTGTTAGGTTATCTAAATTAGATAAAAATGAATGGGAAAAAGGTGTGTTACCTAAAAGTTTAAAGGTAGCTAGACGTTATTCGTACTGGTCGACGTTAAATAAAGGAACAAAAAAAAATGACAAAAAAAGGCAATCGATTATTAGGAACGTTGCTCAGCAATTCCATTAATGTAAAGAGAGATTTTTTAATAAGTACATTGATCTTTTCTTTGTTTATGTTATTCGGTTGTAGTACTAGTCAAGGACAGGTTTCTGTTAAAAGTACTAAATCTGATCCGACTATATTGGCTAAAATAGAATCTCATTATAAAAAATGGCAAAACACACCATACCGTTATGGTGGTACAACTTTGTCAGGTAGTGATTGTTCTGCTTTAGTGATGAATTTTTTTAAAAATAGGCTTTCAAAAAACTTACCAAGAAGTGCGGCAGAGCAGGCTCGATTAGGTGTTAAGGTAAACACACCTAAAGCTGGCGATTTAGTATTTTTTAAAACAGGTCGGAGCCGTAGTGGTTTGCATGTTGGTATTTATTATGCTGATGGTAAGTTTTTACATGCTTCGACATCAAAAGGTGTTATCTATTCAAGTTTAAATGAAAGTTATTGGAAGAAGCATTACTGGATGACGCGACGTGTAATGGGTAGTTAAGCTTCCTTTTGAAGAATAATGTAATAACAAAAAGCTCTTTAAATTAATCAATATTAAAGAGCTTATTTTTTATCTGTAATAAAGCTATTGTTAGATTTGTCCTTTATTTTTTAATTCGTTCATTGTATTTGCTACATAGAGCATTTCGCTCGGTGAACCAAGTGATATTCGACACCAGTTTGTTGCTGGTTCAAAATCTCTTCCAATCAATATGAAGTTATTTTTCATTAATTCACGATAATCTTTTAAATTAATCGGACTTTTATGAAACATAAAATTAGTTTGTGATTTTAAATAGTGTAATCCTAAGTCTGATAGTGCTTTTTCCATGATTTGACGTGATACATCAACCGCTTTTTTAGAATAAGTTAAAAATGGTTGATCATCCATAGAAGCAAGTGCAGCACAAACACCACAATAGTTGAGCTTTTCGCCAGCTACATATTGAGCCATATTTTGAATATTTTCAAGTGAGCTGACTGCATAACCGACTCGTAATCCTGCCATTGCATGGATTTTTGAAAATGTTTTAAGTAATATGATATTGTCACAACCTTTTGCAATTAATTCATCAACTGATTTAAAAGCAGGATCATTAACAAATTCAGCATAAGCTTCGTCAATAATAAAGATCGTATTTTTAGGTTTGCTTTTTATCCAAGGTTCGATTTCGTTTGTTGTAAAAACAGTCGAAGTAGGATTATTTGGATTAACCAAATAAACAATTGAAAATCCATTATAATCTTCAGCAGCTTTTTGTATGCCTTTTATATCTATCTGCCAATCAGGCAAACTTGGTACTTTAGTAATTTTTAAATTAAAGATCTTTGCAAAATGTTCTCCATCACCATAAGTAAGATCTGGAATGACTAATTGAGTATCTGGCTTAACAAAAGCGGCAATAGCGCTTCGAATACCTTCCGATGAGCCTGCAGTTAATAAAATTTTAGAATCATCAACTTTATGATGTTGAGCTAATCGTTTATTAAGCATTGGCATTTCGGCTTTGGCATAGCGATTAGCTTTTGGTACGGCATCGATTGCTGCTTGTTTTGCGAGTGGTGACATACCAAGCGCATTTTCATTGAAATTGAGTCTTATTGGATTGTTAATATCTGGTGTTGCTACATTTTCAAGCATAGGTAGCGAGAATGAAATTGAGTTTTGCGCTTCCATCGCATGGGCTTTAGATAATAATTGATTAATAGATAGCCCTGCAATTGCCGCACTCGAAAATGTGATTAATTTTCTTCTACTGACATTTAAATTGGATATCATGATTCACCTCTCGCTTAATTAATATTTATGTGGTCAATTATTAATTAAGCAAAAATAATACCAAGTTTTTAAAGATTACTAAGATTACTTATTTGTAAAGTATTAGATAACAAAAAGTTAACGATAAGATGGTTATTATTCAGGACAGATTAATCTAAACTTGCACAGATTTGGTGCTTTATTGATCAAAAATAGTGTGTAAAAAGGACTGCTTTAATAACAGTCCTTTATAGTGATTTGTAAATTACCGTGGATAACTGTTTTACCGTAGGTGATCATTGTTAGTTATCTGCAGGTGTTTCAATATCCGAATAGGTTGCCAGTATTTGCAAGAATTTATATTTAGAATCTGCCATTTTAGTTGAACGTTCATGCAGAGTGTTTGCCATTAAAGGTTCAAGTGTTTCTAAGCGGCGAAAACGCTGTTCTTTTAGTAAGATACTAGTTAATAAATCACTGTTTGGTGCTTTAGAATCTAGTACTAAACCTGGTTTACCTTCAGCCATACGGCGTGGATCGTAACGATATAAAGGCCAGAACCCTGATTTAACTAAATCCTTCATTTGTTCGTGTGATTTAGCCAAATCATAGCCATGTTCTTCACAAGGGCTATAAGCGATGACTAAAGATGGCCCATCATAAGCTTCGGCTTCTTGTAGGGCTTTAAGAGTTTGGTTGAGTTGTGAACCTAATGCAACTTGTGCAACATAGACATGGCCATACATCATTACACTAACACCAAGATCTTTACGCGCTTTATGCTTACCTAAATCGGCAAATTTTGATACCGCACCCATCGGCGTGGCTTTTGATTGTTGACCACCGGTATTGGAATAACATTGTGTATCTAATACTAATATATTTACGTTATCGGTTAAGCTCATCACATGATCAAGCCCACCAAATCCAATATCATAAGCCCAACCATCGCCACCAATAGCCCAAACTGATTTATCAACCAAATAATTTGCATCTTGCATCAACTCTTGTGATTGAGCAGAGTCTAGGTGTGCAAGCTGCTCACGTAATAACTCGACTTGTTGACGCTTTTCAGCTATAGAGGTTTCTGATGATTTTAAGGCGATAATTATTTCGGGCGAAATGTCGCCGGCAACATAATCAAGTAAACGTAACGCACGTTTTTTATGTTGATCATAAGTAATGCGATACCCTAATGCAAACTCAGCATTATCTTCAAATAATGAATTTGCCCAAGCCGGTCCACGCCCATCGCGATCGGTCGTATAAGGTGATGATGGCAGATTACCACCATAAATTGATGAACACCCAGTGGCATTGGCTATGGCTAAATGGTCACCATAAAGTTGTGTCAATAATTTTATGTATGGAGTTTCGCCACAGCCAGCACAAGCGCCTGAATATTCAAATAGCGGTGTAAGCAATTGTGATGTACGTACATCAATACGTTCAAGTGTATTAATATTTCGATCTGGCAATGCAGTAAAGTACTCAAAATTGGTACGTTGTGTATCAAGATTGTCGATACGTGATTGCATGTTAATTGCTTTAATTTCAAAATTATTACGATCGCGAGCAGGGCACACTTCGACACATAAGTTACAGCCAGTGCAATCTTCTGGTGCCACTTGTAACACATAGCGTTGTCCTTTCATATCACGAGCTTTAACTTCAAGCGAGCTTAATGAATCTGGAGCGCTTAGCATATCGTCAGGATCAACAACTTTGGCGCGAATAGCTGCATGAGGGCAAGCAACCGCACAGTGGTTACATTGAGTACATAGTTCTGGTTGCCAAATCGGGATTTGCTCTGCAATATTGCGTTTTTCCCATTTTGTTGTACCGATAGGCCATGTGCCGTCGGGTGGAAATGCTGATACAGGTAAATTATCACCTAAACCAGCTAACATTGTAGCTGTCACTGCTTTAACAAAATTAGGAGCATTAGCTGGTACAATAGGAGGCATAGTTGAGCTACTTTGATCAACACAACTAAGCGGTATTTGTACTAATGAAGCAATAGCTAAATCAAGTGCTTTCCAGTTGTTTTCAACCAAATTTTGCCCTTTACTACTATAACTTTTGGCAATGACCTCTTTTAATTGAGTAATACTAAAATCATTTTTAAATATTTCAGCAAGATGAAAAAACGCAGCCTGCATAACGGTATTAATTCTAGCTCCTAAATTACATTCACGAGCAATTTTTGCCGCATTTATAATGTAAAAGTGTGCACGCTTTTTAATTAATTGCACTTGCACTTCTTTTGGAAGTCTATGCCAAATTTCATCTTTGCTATATGGTGTATTAAGTAAAAAAATACCATCGTCTTTTAACTTATCAACAATTTGATATTTATCGATAAACTGATCTTGGTGGCAGCCAATAAAGTGTGCACTGGTAATTAAATAAGGGGAATCAATAGGATCTAAACTAACTCGTAAGTGCGAAGTGGTTAAGCCGCCTGCTTTTTTCGAGTCATATACAAAATACCCTTGTACATAAAAAGGTGAACTATCACCAATAATTTTAATATTATTTTTAGTTGCTGATACAGTGCCATCACTACCAAGTCCATAAAATAGCGCTTCAAGTGAAGATTTTTGTGGAATAGATTGATCCGGCAATGGTAAAGACAGTCCTGTAATATCATCATAAATACCAACAGTAAAGCGTCGCTTTGGTTTTGCTAAGTTAAGTTCAGCAAAAATGGCAAGTACACATCTAGGATCAAACTCTTTAGAGGATAACCCATAACGTCCACCTATAATAAGTGGCATAGTTGTGCGTTCCCCTCGTGATAAACTTTCAGAAAATGCGGTTATAATATCTAAATAAAGTGGCTCGGCTTGCGCTCCTGGCTCTTTAGTTCTATCAAGAACAGCAATTTTATTAATAGTATTAGGAATGACACTTAGTAAATGGCTGGCTGAAAAAGGGCGAAATAATCGAACGTTCACAACACCAACTTTTTCGTTTTGTTTAAGTAAAACATCCACAACTTCTTTGGTGGTGCTTGCTCCAGATCCCATAATGACAATAACACGTTCAGCATCACAAGCTCCATAATATTCAAAAGGTTGATACCTTCTGCCTGTTTCTGCCGCAAAGGAATCCATAGCATCAACAACATGTTGATAAGTACTATCATAATAACTATTTATCGCTTCTCGGCATTGGAAATAGGTATCAGGGTTGGCTGATGTGCCACGAGTCACAGGTTTGTCGGGTGTTAAAGCTCGCTCACGATAAGCTTTAATCGCCTCATGCGGTAATAAATTATGAATTTGTTCATCACTTAGTGGATAGATTTTATTGACTTCGTGTGATGTCCTAAATCCATCAAAAAAGTGAACAAAAGGAACTCGGCTATTTAAGGTTGCCATTTGTGAAATTAACGCAAAATCTTGTGCTTCCTGCACTGAGCTTGAACAAAGCATTGCAAAACCAGTTTGCCTAATTGCCATCACATCAGAATGATCACCAAAAATAGAAAGAGCGTGAGTTGCAACAGTCCGAGCGGCAACATGCAAAACAAAAGGAGTAAGTTCGCCAGCTATTTTGTATAGTGATGGGATCATTAAAAGCAAACCTTGCGACGAAGTAAACGAAGTTGCTAGCGCCCCAGTCATTAATGAACCATGAACAGTTGCAATGGCTCCTGCTTCGGACTGCATTTCAATCACTCTTGGTGTATCACCAAATACATTTGGTTTATTAAACTCTGCCCAAGTGCTAGCTTGCTCGGCCATGGTTGAGCTTGGTGTGATTGGGTATATGGCAATGACTTCGTTTGCACGATAAGCGACGGATGACACCGCACTGTTAGCATCTGATATGATCATTAAAAAACCTTGTATTTTATAGTGTTATGGCATTACAAATTTATTATAAATTTGTATTATTGTATCAGAAACCAATATAACTTTTTGTTATTTTTATGTTAAATTTTTTATTATCACTTTTTTTAATAAAAATTTTGATAACAAGTAAAATCAATAGATTTAAACTGCAGATATTACTTATGTTGTTTATACTCATTTGAGTAATTACTCTAATAAAAAATAACACTATCTGCCGACATCAAACATCTTTTGGAACATTTTATTTATAACACCTAAAAACCTCGTAAAATAATAGTTAACAAAACTTCTACACATATAAAATATGAAAACAAGTGTGTAATTTTTTATGTAAGCGGTATACTAATTATGGACATTTGTAAAACTTTTTATTTTTTAGATTATGTTTCTGTAAAAATATTTAGAGTCGATATCATTTAGCTTTTCATAAAGCCAATCATCATCAAAAAACATTGCACAATATAACACAAAAAAAACGACTTCTTAAAATATCCCAAAGGCAACTTTATCTTTGATAACTTAACAAATCTTTACAAAATAGTAATAAAAAAACTAGCGAACTTATTTTAAGCAGTTTATAATTTAGACGTTTTTACACTATTTTGCTTATTAAATAAGCTGTTAATCATAAAACATAAACAAAACAAAAAATTTACTTGACAGGTGTGATTTTATGCATTTTCATATTAGCAACAAGCACTGGCAGCCCTATGCTCTAACTCTTCTTGATTTTAATTATCGTCGAAACCGAAAACATTTACTAACCTTATCTTTATCACCGAACTTAGCGAATTGGCTAAAATTTTCGCTGAGACTCAAATTTTTATCAAAATCACCTTGGTACATTGCTCCATTGTTATTATTACCGTATTCTCTCAGTTCTCAGGCACTATCGGCACAAACTTCAAGAGTTATTCAAGGAACAGCGCCATATTTAACGTTTGATGGTGGAACCACTAAGGCAATGAGCGTTGAAGGGCTATTGGGCATAAAATTGCCACATGGCAGTTATATACCATCGGGTGTAAATAGTGTACTTTATCCTAACGCAACAGTAGATACATCAAGCATAAATAATCCAATAGAGATGCCTAATGCCACAGACTCTTTTGCAGATATTCAAACCATGGTACCAGTAGCAAGTTATCCTGAAATTTTGTTAACTAACTTGGTTAATCCACCGTATAACTATGGGCGAGATGATGATGGTGATGGAGATATTAATGCAACGGGCAACTTAATTATTAAATGGCAAGATAAAAACGGTAAAGATATTACGGGAGATGTGAAAGCTAATCCAAGCAGACAATTAAATATTTGTGATGCACCTTATAAATTAACATTAACAGCAACTGAAGCTGAGTTATGGACAGCGTATGGAGTACCTAGAAAAAATCGATTTTCTGGGGCTAGTCACTCATATTATATTAAACCACATATCGATATACCTTCCGTGTGTTATGCTCAACCTAAGTTAGCTAATGGTACGGGTGAATACGCAGGTCCAAAGGAACAGTGGGATCAAGATTATGGATTTAAAGTACAAAGTCTTAGTGATGCATCAAAGAATTTCCCCACAACTGGAGCAAATAATTTATATTTTAAATTAATACTCACAGGTATGACAGCAAGGCAAATGATTGCTATTAATGGTAATATGGTACAGCCGGTATTAGGTACGGGGATTAAACTATCATTAACTGCTGAAAATAAGAACACTGTTCGGGTAACCTTAAAAGGACCAACAAAGGATTCTATTAATAAAACGTTTAACCCAGCAAAATTTGAACTTTATCGTGATACGGCAGGAAATTTGTTATATCAATTTAAAATAGATCGTTGGTTTATCGTAAAACCAGGGGATACAGGTCAGAATTACGATAATGCAGTTTCGTTTTGTGAAAATCTTTCCTCACCACAAACGTATTTTGTTCCTGCAGCACAAGATTATACAAATGCAAATGGTTCTGGTTGGAATTTTGGGGTGCCAGGACAAGGAAATACGTATCAACGCAGAATTAGTTATCGGAGTACTTCTCGATGGGTTGGAGGGTTGTTTAATGAATGGGGAATTATTTATAATTATCGTGATGCGGGTTGGGATTCTGGTGACTATTGGGTAACTGATGTTTCTAAAGAAGGTAGAAGATATAATGTTTTCGCTCTATTCGGTGATGTAGATGTTGAATTTTGGAAGCGAAATACTGATAGGGTTGCTTGTGTTGCTCAGTAAACGTAATAGTTTTATTTATCACTAGAATAAATAAATTTTCATGGTTTAACTCATTTGCTGAACAATACATAAGTTTAATAGATATTAGCTAATCTTTTGATAATGTTGTAAAAATTTTATAAAATAAACATAAACATTGAGTAACTGTTAGATTAAGTTTAGCCTAATAAAAAAGTAGCATATTATCCATCTAATTCATTATGTTAAGATGGATAATATGAAAATAAAATTTATTTTATTACAACACGCTCGCTTGACGTGGTGTGTTTAATTTCACCTAATAACCATGCTTTTTCGCCATGGTTATTTAGCAAGTTAATTGCTTTATCGGCTGACTGTTTTGGTAAGGCAACAATTAAGCCAACACCACAGTTAAAGGTCCGGTACATTTCATGACGGCTGACATTACCTGCTTTTTGTAGCCAATTAAATATCTCAAGCCATTGCCAGCTTGCTTCGTTAATCACGGCTTGTGTATTATCGGGTAATACACGAGGGATGTTTTCCCAGAATCCACCACCAGTGATATGGGCAATGGCGTGCACATCAACTTGAGCAATAAGGTCAAGAATAGACTTAACATAGATCTTAGTTGGTGCAAGTAAGTGATCGGCAAGTGGTTTTCCATTTAATTGTTCGGTAGCCGGGTTTACGCCACTGACTTCAATAATTTTACGCACTAATGAATAGCCATTCGAATGAGCACCACTTGATGCTAATGCAATTAATACATCGCCATCTTGCACCTTGCTACCGTCGATCATGGCTGACTTTTCAACAACACCCACGCAAAATCCTGCCAAATCATAATCATTACCATGATACATACCCGGCATTTCAGCTGTTTCACCACCCACTAAAGCACAGCCTGATTGCTTACAACCCTCAGCAATGCCTGTAACTACGGTAGCGGCAACATCAACATCAAGTTTACCAGTAGCATAATAATCAAGGAAAAATAAAGGTTCAGCGCCTTGAACAATCAGATCGTTAACACACATTGCGACTAAATCGATACCAATTGATTCATGGCGATTTAAATCCATTGCTAGACGTAATTTGGTACCTACACCGTCGGTACCAGATACTAAAATAGGCTCTTTATATTTTTGTGGAATAGCACATAGTGCACCAAAGCCACCCAGTCCACCCATAACTTCAGGTCGTTTGGTTTCTTTAACGACAGATTTAATGCGATTAACAAGTTCATTGCCGGCATCAATATCGACACCAGCGTCCTTATAACTGAGAGATTTATTATTTGACACAGCAAGCAATCCTTACAATAAATAGTGGGCTACTATTTTAGCAAGGATGAAATTTAATGGCGATTAATTATTTACAAAATAACCAATTAATTAAAACTAGTAATTATTTTCAAACCAGCTTTCCAAAATAATAATGGCAGAAGTTGCATCAACATGTCCCTTTTCAAGTGCTCGATAACCTCGTGAAGCAAAAATATGTGATTTTGCTTCAACGGTTGATAATCTCTCATCTTGCAAATGTACTTGATAACCAAATCTGCCATGTAAACGATTAGCAAATTTACGAGCTCGCGCGGTTAAGGGTTGCTCGGTGCCATCCATATTTAGGGGAAGCCCAACGACTAAAAAATCAGGTTTCCACTCATTTAACACCTTTTCGATGGTTTGCCAGTTAGGAATACCATCACGCGCTTTAAAAGAACATAAAGGATTAGCTGTTTTAGTTATATCTTGCCCAATTGCTGCGCCAATACTTGCCGTACCAAAATCAAATGCAATAATTGTAGCCATCGATTATGCATTGCCCATTTGATGTGAAATAGTTTTGATATTAATACCAAGTGATTCGGCTGCCTTTTGCCAACGCTCATCAATGGCTACCTCATAAATAATTTTAGGCACAGCATGAGTCACTAACCAATCATTACGGGCAATTTCACCCTCAAGTTGCAATGATTGCCAGCTTGAATAACCTAAAGACAAAAAGATATTTTGCGGTTGTTCAGGTGAGCCGATTGATTTGAGTGCATCGAGCGACGTGGTAATCATCACCTCGTCAGAAATCTGAATGCTAGAAGCAAATCCTTGTTGAGGAGTGTGTAGAATAAACCCTTGCTCCTCTGCAAGTGGGCCGCCACAAAATACGGGATGTTCTAATTCAGCACAACTTTTTGGTGAAGTAATTTCCAATCGTGTAAGCACCGTTGCAACATTAAGATCAACAATCGGTTTATTAATCATAATGCCCATGGCGCCATCACGATTGTGTTCACAAATATAAATAACAGAACGACTAAAGAAGGAGTCATCCAAAGTTGGCATAGCAATAATAAAATGATCTTTTAAATTCATAAGCTCACATTTAGGTAACTTTTATAATGCGCATTTGCCAATTTTAACGTTATGTTCAACATTACAGCGCATTAATAATTCTGGTTCGTTGGTTTCTTCATTGATTGATTCTGAAACAATATTAAAATTTTGAGAAAGATAAAAATCAATCGCTGCAGCATTTTTTTTATAAACATGTACTAACAGTTCATTATGGCGCTGTTTTGCTTTATTGACTAATGCTTTACCGACGCCTTGGTGGCGGTAATTTTGATCAACAAATAGCCCTGAAATATAGTTTTCAGTTAAACCAATAAAACCTTTTACGCCGTTAAGATCTTGTACATATAACCTAGACATTGGAATTAGCATTTTTACCAAATCATAATTTTGTTTAAAAAAATCAGGGTTAATAAAATCATGCGCTTGCAAATTACCTTGCAACCATATTTCCATTACGCTGTCTAAATCTTCTGCTTTATATTCTCTAATCATGATTTAACTCTTCTTATTTAATCGATATTCGATTGCATTCATTAACATGCCAGTGATTGAAAGATCGGGATTGGCAGCTTCAATTTCACGGACACAAGTTGGACTAGTGACATTAATTTCGGTTAATTTATCACCAATAATATCAAGTCCTACAAACAGTAAGCCCTTTTCTTTTAAAACAGGGGCGATGCTTTTAGCTATATACCAATCACTTTCGCTTAATGCTCTTACTTCACCATGGCCGCCAACAGCAAGGTTACCGCGAGTTTCGCCTTTTTGTGGAATTCGAGCTAAACAGTAAGGAACGGGTTCACCATCAACCACTAAAACGCGCTTATCGCCGTCTTTAATCTCTGGAATGAAGTTTTGAGCCATGCAATAACGTGTATTATGTTCGGTTAATGTTTCAATAATGACCGAAACATTAGGATCATCTTGTTTGATCCTAAAAATTGACGACCCCCCCATACCATCCAATGGTTTTAAAATGATATCGTGATGTTTTTGGAAAAATGCTTTAATTTGTGTTGTTTGGCGTGTAACTAGTGTCTTCGGAGTAAACTGTGCAAACCAAGCAGTAAACAATTTTTCGTTACAATCGCGCAGGCTTTGTGGTTTATTGACCACTAATACACCTTTTTCTTCGGCGCGTTCTAAAATATAAGTGGCATAAATAAACTCAGTATCAAAAGGCGGATCTTTACGCATTAAAATTGTATCAAGGTCACTGAGTGCAATGGTTTGTTCTTGCCCAAACTCAAACCAATGATCCTTATCGTTATAAACGGTCAAAGCACGAGTTGTGGCATAAGCTTCGCCTGTGTATAAAAAAAGATCGTTCATTTCAATATAAAAAAGCTCATAACCGCGTTTTTGTGCCTCAAGCAACATAGCAAAACTAGTGTCTTTTTTTATATTGATATGACTAATTGGATCCATAACAATACCAAGCTTAATCATAGTGACTCCTTACTGATTCTTTTGGTTTTAGCGAATAGTCGATTGATAATATGTATTACTTTATATGTGTTCATTGGGGTATTTTGAACATATAACAGCTAGTGTGCTAAATCATTATAAAAAATGTATTTTCAACTATCATACTCGTTACCGATTAAGATTCAAAGCAAACATTGCTCATATCGAGTTAATTTATATTATCCCAAATCACCAAAATGCACTTGCAAAGCGGTTATCGCGGTTAATGCTGCTGTTTCGGTGCGTAAAACACGCGGGCCGAGCAAAATATCGGTAAATTGATAGCGATGAGTCATATTAATTTCACTGTCTGATAATCCACCTTCTGGGCCAATCAATAAGCTAATATCCTGTTTACCACTAGGTATCTGCTTAATACCAAGCTTTGCTTTGGGGTGAAGATTTAAGCGTAGTTGCGTTGTTAAACTTGTGCACCAAGTTTCAAGTTTGGTTACAGGATGAATGATAGGCATGACATTACGACCACATTGCTCACAAGCTGAAATCACGATCTTTTGCCATTGTTGAACTTTTTTATCTAGTCTTTCGGCATCAAGTTTCACACCACAACGTTCAGAAAGTAGGGGGGTAATACTTTTTACACCTAATTCAACTGATTTTTGAATTGTAAATTCCATTTTCTCACCACGAGAAATAACTTGCCCTAAATGAATGTTTAAAGGTGATTCACGGTCATCAGTTATTGTCAAAGCTGTTTTCACCGTGACTGATTTTTTATTAACTTCATGGATAACGGCAGGTGTGATTTGATTCGAACCATCAAATAAAATAATATTTTCGCCAACCTTCATCCGCAAAACGCGAACAAGATGATTAAAGGCGTTATCATCTAACGTAATAATACTATTTTGGGTAATTGTAAATGGTTGAAAAATTCGTGTCATAATTGCTAGTCTTAAAATATATTGCAATAAATTATAGCGTAATTTACTAAGATTCGGTAATCTCTATTTAAATAAACTAAGCTTTTGGAATCTAGCATGAATACATATAGTAACGATAGGGTAATAATTGAAGGGTTAACTGTTTTAACCACTATAGGTGTTTACGAGTGGGAAAAGACCATCAAACAAAAACTCATACTCGACCTAGAAATGGCATGGGACAATAAACCAGCAGGTGAAAGCGATAATGTTTCACTTTGTTTAGATTATTTTCTAGTTAGCCAAGCTATCACTCAATTTATTGAATCAAACCAATTTGAATTGATAGAATCGGTAGCTGAAAACGTTGCCAAATTAATCATACAAAAATTTGCGGTACAATGGCTAAAAGTCAAAGTTTCTAAACCGAGCGCAATTGTTAATGCTAATAATGTTGCTGTGATGATTGAACGATTTGCTAATTAGCCCAAAAGATATGAAGTTATGAAAACAAAAACGCAACGCAAAACGCGCCGTTTTAAAAACAGTGAACCTTTTAAAATTAAGCTATTTGATGCATGGCGATGGCATCGTCATCGTAAAGTATTACCACCTAAAACAGGCTACTTAGCTTTTAATCAAACTTGGTTTGAAAAAATTGATTTAACGTTGGCGGGAGATAGAGTATGGTGGATAGGTCATTCAACCACATTAATGCGTTTAGCAGATAAAATGATCTTAACCGATCCCGTGTTTTCAAAACGAGTATCACCAGTTCAGTTTGTTGGTCCAAAACGTCGTACGCCACCTGCTTTATTGATTGAACAACTCCCTCAAATTGATTTTATCGTGATTTCGCACTCTCATTATGATCATCTTGATTATCAGAGTATTAAAAAATTAATTACACGTTTTCCCAACATGGTCATTATGGTGCCATTAGGATTAAAGCGTAAATTAGAAAAGTGGGGAGCCAAGCAGGTTATTGAACTCAATTGGTGGGATTTTGTTACTATTAACGGTATCAGGTTTACAGCTGTACCTGCACGGCATTGGAGTAATCGAGGAATATTTGACACCAACAAAAGTCTCTGGTGTGGTTGGATTATTCAATCAAAAGTAACGGATGAAGAACAAACTAAAACCATCTATTTTATGGGGGATACAGGCTATTCATCAAGTTTAAAAGAAATTGGTGAACGTTTTTCAAGTATTGATTTAGCCTTGATTCCAATCGGTGCTTACGCACCACGCTGGTTTATGCACCTTCAACATATTGACCCCAAACAAGCTGTGCAGTTATATGATGAACTTAGTTGTCATTGCGCAATAGCTATTCATTGGGGAGCATTTGAGCTAGCGGATGAACCACTAGATGAACCTCCGCAATTATTAAATTCCTACAAAGGCAATCGTCCTTTTCATCTAATAAAAATAGGCGGTAACCAAGCTATTAATCGTATTGATTCTGGAGTAGAATAATCTAAATAAAAACAAACGTAATACCGTTAATTATTTCGATGTATTTGCAAAAAAGAGAGGGGGAATAAATGAAATCAGCCATTATTGGGTTGTCTTGCTTAATGTTTAGCGTGATATTAGTCGGATGTGGCGGTAAAAACGACGAAGGTAAAACTTATCATTGGTCAAAAGCCCACGGCGTTTTAGAAGATTGTCGTGGTGTAATGAATAAATCACAACAATGTGAAGCTAATTCAAATAATCAACAATATCTAATCAAAATAGACAAGTATTAACATGAGTACTTGGCTTATTTATGCGCTACTTTCCGCTATTACTGCTGCAAGTGTTGCTATCTTAGGAAAAATTGGCTTACAACATCTTGATGCAAACACTGCAACAGCCATTCGTGCTATTGTTATGGCCATTTTTTTAGTTGGTGTTGTGGTTGTTCAAGGTAAGCTCAACCTTATTAGTACCTTTTTTAACGACAAAAAAGCTTTACTCATTATTGCGCTTAGTGGTATTGCTGGTGCGCTCTCTTGGTTATTTTACTTTATGGCAATTAAAGAAGGTAAAGTGTCACAAGTTGCGCCAATTGACAAATTAAGTGTTGTATTTGCGGTGGTGTTTGCTGTGGTTTTATTTGGTGAAAAGATCTCGTTATTAGCCGGAATTGGTGTTGCGATGATTGCGGCTGGTGCGATATTAGTTGCACTATTTTGATATTCAAAATAGTGCATTAGTCTAAATATAGGCTACTTTAATAGCGCATTAAATAGCTCAACAGTAACAAGTTCACCTTTAGCTACATTGCCTCGTTCTTGTTCAAGCACAATAAAACAGTTTGCTTGATTAAACGATTGAGTAATATGCGAACCTTGCTGTCCAGTTGTGCTCACTTCTAATTCGCCTTGAGTATTAATTTGCAACACACCACGTTGAAAGTCTAATCTACCTACGCTTTTTTTAAGATTTGTTGCTGTTTTAACTTTAAAGCTTAAATCCATGGATGAATCTTCAAGTCCTGAAAGCTCCAAAATCAAAGGCTGCACTAATTGGTAAAATGTCACCAAAGTTGAAACAGGATTGCCCGGCAAACCACAAAATAGCGCATTGCCAATTTTACCAAAGGCAAAAGGTTTGCCCGGTTTTATTGCCATCTTCCAAAAGTTGATTGTGCCCAGATCCTCTAAAGCGGTTTTGGTATAATCAGCGTCACCAACTGAAACTCCGCCACTGGTTATCACCAAGTCCGCTTGACTTGATGCACTCATCAACGCTTGTTTAATTTGGTTTGGATCATCAGCAATAATACCCAGATCAATAATTTCACAGTTAAGTTTGCTCAGTAATAATTTCAGCGTAAAGCGATTACTATCATAAATAGCACCATTGCAAGGTAAGCTTTCACCAATGGGTGTTAATTCATTCCCAGTTGATAAGATAGCGACTTTTAACTTTTTAAATACCACAAGTTTGCTCATGCCCAGTGTTGCCAGTGTCGATAGGGTTGGTACTGTTAATTTAGTCCCTTTGTTGACGATGATTGCACCTTGCTTAACATCTTCGCCTATACGGCGGATGTTATCGCCAGCTTTTACCTGATTCAAAAAAGCAATACCCAAATCTGATTTTTTGGTCTGCTCTTGCATAACAACTGCATCGGCATCATTGGGTACAGGAGCGCCTGTCATAATGCGTAAACAGGTTCCTTTTGGCCAATAAAGATTGCTTATATCATCGCCCGCAAAAATTGCACCTGCTAACGGTAATAAGGTTGATTGCTTAAGATCCGCTAATCGAACAGCATAACCATCCATCGCAGAATTATCGAATCGTGGCACATTAATCGGCGAAATCACATTCTCAGCAGTGATCCGATCTAGAGCATCAAATAACCTGACTTTTTCGTGAGACAGTGATTTTATGGTTGATATGCTTTGCAGTACTTGCTGTTTGGCTTGTTGAAAAGTGAGTAACATAAAAGTGAGCAGTCCTTGTGTATATCAATCCACTACAGATTAGCAGGTTTGACAAAAGTTGTAGATAAAGGTTAACGTCCTCTTTACCCACATAACAACGTCGCCAAGAGGCGACGTAAAATAATCAACTACACATTAAATAAGAAATTCATAATATCGCCATCTTGCACGACATAATCTTTACCTTCGGCACGCATTTTACCTGCTTCTTTAGCCCCTTGCTCACCACCGTATTTAATAAAATCATCAAAAGCGATGGTTTGTGCACGGATAAAGCCTTTTTCGAAGTCAGTATGGATCTTACCTGCCGCTTGCGGAGCCGTATCACCAACCGAAATTGTCCAAGCACGAACTTCTTTAACGCCAGCGGTAAAATAAGTTTGCAGATTAAGCAAACTATATCCAGCACGAATTACACGGTTTAAACCGGGTTCGGTTAAACCTAAATCTTGCATAAACTCATCACGATCATCGTCATCAAGTTCAGCAAGTTCAGCTTCAATTGCTGCACAAACTGGCACTACAACTGCCTTTTCTTGTTCTGCTATTGCTTTGACTTTATCTAAATAAGGATTATTTTCAAAACCATCTTCATTAACATTGGCAATGTACATAGTTGGTTTTAGTGTTAAAAAACTAAGGTATTTGATAGCTTCAAGTTCTTCTTTACTAAAATCTAATAAAAGTAGCTTTTTGCCTTGTTCAAGATGAGGTAAACATTTTTCAAGAATTTCCACCTCAAATTTAGCGTCTTTATCGCCACCTTTAGCGCGTTTTTGTTGGCGAGTGATTGCCCGTTCACAGGCTTCAAGATCGGCTAATGCTAGCTCGGTATTGATAATTTCGATATCTTCAGCCGGATCGATTTTACCCGCAACGTGGACGATGTTCTCGTTTTCAAAACAACGCACAACATGCCCAATGGCTTCGGTTTCACGAATGTTGGCTAAAAATTGATTACCAAGGCCTTCACCTTTTGATGCACCTTTAACAAGGCCTGCAATATCAACAAATTCCATCGTTGTTGGCAAAGTACGTTGTGGTTTGACAATTTTAGCCAGCTCATCTAAACGTGGATCGGGCATCGGCACAACCCCAGTATTTGGCTCGATAGTACAAAAAGGAAAGTTAGCTGCCTCAATGCCTGCTTTAGTTAGTGCGTTAAAAAGCGTTGACTTACCTACATTCGGTAATCCGACAATCCCACATTTAAATCCCATACTGTTTGTTACCTTTATCATAAAATGTTATAAAAATTGCGGGGGATTATATCAAATAACGCACTTAGTACCAATGATCTTGTTACTGATTTTACGTTGTTTCGTATTTTAACCGCAACGGCTTAATATCAACTTGGTAACTTTGCTAAAGTTATTCTTCTTGCACTAATCCAATTTGATAAAGCTGATTCTTTTTCAGTCCATGGATTTCAGCAGTAATAGCGGCCGCTTTTTTAAGAGGTAACTCTTTTTGCAATAATTTAAGGGTATTAATGGCTTTCTGATCAATGTCATTATCTGTTTTTACATGGCCTTCAACAATCAAAACAAATTCGCCTTTTTGCCGATTAGTATCTTCGTTTAGCCACGCAATTAGTTCGCTTATGGTAAAACTGACGATAGTTTCCCATGTTTTGGTGAGCTCTTTCGCCAAAACAATATGCTTATTTGCACCCAAAACGGCTTGCATATCTTGCAGCGTATCTAACAAACGATGAGTTGATTCATAAAAAATCATAGTCCGTGGCTCATCAATTAATCTAGTTAAACTATCTTGCCGTGCTTTGCTCTTAGCGGGTAAAAATCCTTCATAACTAAATTTATCAGAAGGCAATCCCGCGACCGACAATGCAGCAATAGCAGCACAAGCCCCCGGAATGGGAACGACTTGAATATTATTGTCACGACAAGCTTTAACCAAGTGATAACCAGGATCGTTAATTAATGGTGTACCGGCATCTGAAATTAAAGCAATAGACAAGCCCGATTTTAATTTTTCAATCAAAAGGTGAGACTTTTCTTGCTCATTATGATCATGCAAAGCAAACAGCTTTGCTTTAATGCCAAGATGTTGTAAAAGTAGACCGCTATGGCGAGTATCTTCTGCCGCAATAAGATCAACGCTTTTAAGTGTATTGATCGCTCTAAGCGTAATATCATCTAAGTTTCCGATTGGTGTTGCAACAATATATAAAGTCATTATTTTAAATCACATTAAATTTTTATAGAAATACGGTAAAGATACTGTACGAAAGCCTATTTTATTGTATATACTCATTACTTTCAAAATAAATTGGACCAGCTAGATTAAATAGCAAATCGTGGGTTAGCAAACTAACTCATTAATAATAACATTATTTGCATTTTATTTTTAATTAATAGCCAATTAATAATGGATTAATACAGATAAATAGATAACGGTATGACACCAAATTAGTATTATAATCATGGTTATTGAACACAAAAATAGAGTAATAACCTTAATAAACCAAGATGATAAACAAAAATAGCAGTCATAATCGGCAAATTCTTGATGAATTTGTTGCTTTAATCAATAAGTAATCCATATAATAACTTATTTGATAATAGCTTTTTGCTACAAAAACGCTAAAATGCTCTAATAAAAACGCTATTGAATACAAAATAGCTAAAAATAAAATTTACGAATGAAAGGTGTTGCTTTGAAAAAAATACTGACATTAAGTTGCTTAAGTTTGTTAATTGCCGCTTGTACACAAACCGAGCAGGCTGAAATTGAAGATATTTCTGGTGCAGGAGGGGCATCAACATCCTCAGTCTATACCAAACCACCTACGAATATTTCAACAGGTGGTAGTAGAACTTCTGCTACGCCTAGTACTTATAATCCACCTTCATCAAGACAGACAACGGCGGCAAATACAAATACAACTCACACTACTATTAGCAGTAATGGCACCGTAGTTAGTAACGAACGGATTGTTTACAACCGTAATTACGACGACATTCCCAAAGGGGGCTACAAAGGTGATACTTACACAGTTAAACGTGGGGATACATTATTTTACATTGCATGGGTAACAGGTAATGATTATCGCTCGTTAGCGGCTAAAAACAACATCAAAGAACCTTTTGCCGTAAATGTTGGGCAAGTGTTAGACGTGAGTGGTGGGACAGTTGTGGTAACGGAAAAAACTACAACAAGCGATACAACGGCAAGTAAAACAACTACCACTTCGGTAACGACAACAAATCCAAATCAACAACCAACAACGATCGAAACAACTGAAACTGTTACTGAACCATTAGATTCAGCTAACAGCGCACCAAGCGCAAGTTCATCAATGTCGAGAATTGCATGGCAATGGCCTGCTAAGGGTAAAATTATTGAAAAATTCTCTAATGTAAGCAAAGGTATTGATATATCAGGTTCACTTGGCAGTAAAGTCATGGCAGCAGCTAATGGACGAGTTGTTTATTCGGGCAATGCATTACCGGGATATGGAAATTTAATTATTATCAAACATAACGATGACTACTTAACCGCTTATGCGCACAACCAATCTATTTTAGTAAAAGAACAACAAGCCGTGCGTGCGGGTGAACAAATTGCCACGATGGGCGCAACGGGCTCATCGTCAGTTAGATTACACTTTGAAATTCGATACAAAGCAAAATCAGTCGATCCATTAAAATATTTACCAAAATAACAAACATTTTGCGTTAATTAATAACCGCAAAATCAAAGGCTGTGCAGGCAAGGACTAAGCATAGCCATAAAACAGAATATACTAAAAATTTAATCTACGTAACTAAGGAGTTATACTCATGGCAGTAAAAAAACTAGTGCTTATTCGACATGGCGAAAGTGTTTGGAACCAAGAAAACCGTTTTTGCGGTTGGACTGATGTTGATTTATCTGACAAAGGCAACCAAGAAGCCGCTGAAGCAGGTAAATTACTTAAACAAGAAGGTTTTGAATTTGATTATGCCTATACATCAGTATTAAAACGCGCAATTCACACATTATGGCACGTTTTGGACGAAGTCGACCAAGCATGGTTACCGGTTGAAAAAAGCTGGAAATTAAACGAACGTCATTATGGTGCATTGCAAGGATTAAACAAAGCTGAAACAGCGGCAAAATATGGTGATGATCAAGTAAAATTATGGCGTCGTGGCTTTGCAATTACGCCTCCTGCGCTTGAAAAATCAGATGAACGCTTCCCAGGTCACGATTCACGTTACAGCAAATTACCTGAATCAGAACTACCATTAACTGAAAGCTTAGCATTAACGATCAAACGAGTATTACCTTACTGGGAATCAACCATTGCTCCACGTGTAGCTAAAGGTGAACGTGTTATTATTGCCGCGCATGGTAACTCACTTCGTGCGTTAGTAAAACACCTAGACAACATTAGCGATGACGACATCATCGAACTTAACATCCCAACAGGTGTACCATTAGTGTATGAATTTGACGACAATATGAAAGTCATCAAACACTATTACCTAGGCAACGCAGATGAAATTGCAGCAAAACAAGCAGCAGTTGCAAACCAAGGTAAAGCAAAATAATTATTCCTTAAACAAACAAAAAGGTAGGTTGTTTAACTTACCTTTTTTATTATCTGCATAATAGCTGTTATTCACTGATTTTTATGTTTTATTTATTTTAATTTTGAGAGCGTTATTTTGTCTAAGATCTATTACATATATGGCGTAATGAATGCCGGTAAATCCACCGAACTACTACAAATTGACCACAACTACCTAAGTAACAACATGCAAACGTTACTGCTTAAATCGTCGGTTGATACGCGTGATTCGGCGGTTGAAATTGTCTCGCGCTTGGGGCTACGCAAAAAGGCGCTACAGCTTGACGATACAACGGTTGATGGCATCATTGAGCACATCAAACAAAGTAACTACGCTTGTATACTTATTGACGAAAGTCAATTCTTATCTCGTAACACTATCTGGAAACTATCCGATGTTTGTGATGAAAAAGGCGTGCCTATTATGTTTTTTGGTATCAAAACCGACTATATGGGGCATCTATTTGAAGGATCCAAAACACTGCTCGAAATTGCCGACAATTTTAGAGAGCTAAAAACCGTCTGTTGGTGTGGTAAAAAAGCTACCATGATCTTACTAGAAGGACAAGACGGAAAAATTGTAAAATTTGGTAACTCTATCCATCTAGGTGACAGTGAATACCACTCAGTATGTCGAAAACACTGGAAAGCAGGGCAAATAAGGCCTAAGAACTGACCTTGGAATATTTCACACTGACTCGAAGAAATGATATATTTTTATAATGTCCAATTAGTTGATGTTGAAAAAGTGTGAATAACTTCTCATTTTTATGATTTTCCTTTTGTTCATTCTTGTTATTTTATGCCATATTTACTGAAACGATTCAGTACTATTTTATTAACTATGAGAGATGAGGGAAATTATGAAAATCAAAACTATTTCATTAGCTGTAGTACTTAGTTTGATTAGTTATAATACCAATGCTAAAGAATTTGTATTAACAGATAACGAAAAGAATATTGCTAAAGGTAACTGGTCAATTTCCAATCAAAGCTTAGGGGTAAATGGTAATAAATTTACTATTCAAAATACCGTGCTAAAAGGTGGAAAACAAGATGGTACAGAACTTCTTACTATTTCTAGCGGTAATTTTACTATTAAATTAATTCCTACTAGAGGTTTAGGTATTTTATCTGTTGTTGGTGATGGTGTACGTATGGGTTGGGACTCGCCAGTAGATGAAGTCGTCAATCCTAAATATATTAATTTAGAAAGTCGAGGAGGAATAGGTTGGTTAGATGGTTTTAACGAAATGATGGTTCGTTGTGGTTTTGAATGGACAGGTCATGCGGCACGAGCTGATGGAATGATGTACACGCTTCATGGTCGAGCTCAAAATACTCCTGTATCTAAATTAATCGTTGATATTAGTGATAAATTACCGCATACCATTACTGTCAAAGGTCTAATCAAAGAAAATACTTTTAAAAAAAGTAATCTAGAAACTTGGGTATCTCTTAGTTATGTACCAGGAAGTAAAGAATTTACTGTTCATGATGTAGTCACTAATAAAGGTGATTATACTCGTGATTATCAAATCATCTATCATAGCAACTTTGGTACACCAATTCTTGAAGAAGGAGCTAAATTTGTAGCACCTGTTAAAGAAATTTCACCATTTAACGATTATGCAAAAGGTGGACTTAATACATGGCAAACTTATTTAGGCCCAACTAAAGGCTTTGATGAAATGGTATTTAATGTGTATCCTTTTGCCGATACCAATGGACAAACACAGGTAATGGTAACTAATAAAGCTGGTGATAAAGCAGCAGGTATTGCTTTTAACATCAATCAGCTTCCTGTTCTTTCATTGTGGAAAAATACCGATACTTTAAAACAAGGCTATGTCACCGGTTTAGAGCCAGGTACTAGTTTTGCTTATCCAATAACTATCGAACGTGAGCAAAAACGCGTGCGTCAGTTAGAGCCAGGACAAAGCACAGAGTTTACGCTAACTTATAGCTTATTATCTAATAAAGATGCTGTTACAAAATACTCAGAAAAGATTAAAGCTATTCAAAGAGATCAAGAAACCAAAGTTATTAATGAACCAATGGCTAAAGAATAAATCATTAAAAATGGCTACTAATCTCATAGTGGTAGCCATAAAAACAATCTAATAAACGAACTAGTTTTCCCCCTCCCTAATTGACGTATTGATAGTGTAATAACTTAGCTAGTAACCAGATACTACTTGATTCACTATTAATATATAGGTATAGTCATTCATTTCGTAACTAGCTTTCGTATCACTTATTTTTAAAGTATTATTTGATTTATTAACTAATTAAGATAGCGATTAACGACATTTATTACAATTCTATATTAATAAAATAATGAGACCAACATGACACAACAACGGATAGTGATTGGTATTAGTGGCGCAACAGGGTTTGTTTATGGAATAAAGGCCCTGACGCTTTTAAAGCCACTCAATATCCAAACTCATTTAGTGATCTCAAAAGCGGCGCACATCACACGTACTCACGAAGCACCAGACATAAGTTTAGCTCAAATAGAATCAATGGCAGACAAAGTATACTCTGTTAACAACATTGGTGCCGCCATTGCAAGTGGCTCATTTAAAACCATAGGTATGCTGATCGCTCCTTGCTCAATGCGCACGCTCGCCGCCATAGCGCAAGGGCTATCTGATAATTTACTTACTCGTGCTGCCGATGTTGTATTAAAAGAGCGTCGTCGTTTAGTGCTAATGGTGCGCGAATCGCCATTAAATTTAGCACATCTAAAAAATATGGAGGCAGTCACCCTTATGGGCGGTATTATTTGCCCCCCCGTGCCTGCGCTATATCAGCATATTAATAGTATTGATGACATCATTACCCACAGCGTAGCTAGAGCTCTTGACTTATTTGGTCTTGATATTCCAACACTACCACGCTGGGGCGAAGACCGGCACCTAAATCACAAACCCGAATGACTAACACAACCTTAACCTATGCAAGTCGATCCTAAAATTATTAAGTTTATCAAAAAGCATCATGTGCTAACACTCAGCGTTATTTTGCCCGACAACACACCATGGGCATGTAATACTTTTTATGTATTTGATGAACAGCCAATGCATTTATATTTCCTTTCTGAACTAAAAACCCAACACGCTAAAGCTATGCTAATACAACCCCAAGTGGCAGGAACCATTAGCGTTACCCCCAAAACTATTGCACAAATCCAAGGCATCCAATTTCAAGCTAAAGCAACTCAATTACAAAATGAACAAGCCAAGCAAGCCTATGGACAATATTATCGAGCGTTTCCTTTTGCAAGGGTTATCAAAGCACCAATTTGGGAATTAGAACTACAAAGCATAAAAATGACCAACAACTTATTAGGATTTGCTAATAAAACGCATTGGGTAAAACAACAAGACACATAAAACAAAAAAACTATTGTCTGCCTTCAAAAGTTTTTTAGGCATTTTTTTGAATACAGAACCCTACAAACCCTTTTTTTACTTTAATTTAAAATTAAATAAAATCAATCTATTAAAAAATAGTTTAAAAAAAGGGTTTTCAAAGCCAAAATTGTTGTTTATCTTTGTATAGCAAGATTTATCGAATCTTAAGTTCTACTTTAACGCCGTGTAGGTGGTTTAGAAAATTCAATTAATAACTACGATGATCGCCAAGGACTTTAACGCCGTGTAGGTGGTTTAGAAAATTCATCCGTTCGCTGTTCCATTATCAGCCTCCTTTAACGCCGTGTAGGTGGTTTAGAAATCTTTTATGTCATTTTTAATATTTTTAGAATCCTTTAACGCCGTGTAGGTGGTTTAGAAATACACGACATTAAAGGTCAATAAAATTTTTAACTTTAACGCCGTGTGGTGGTAATAAAAAATAAAATAAATCAGTTAATTATAAAAAATAATCTCAAAAAATAATTGGCTATTTTGAATCCCCAAAGTCCAAACATCCCAAGCCACCGCACCTAATCCATTCTATTCACTGCCAAAAAAGGTATTATTTTTTACAAAAAAACGGTCAGGAAAGGTATTGATTTTATTGAAGTTTTTGTTGGTGATTTTTAACGCTAAAATCCCCCCAATAATCTGCTCTAAAAACCTCCACTAAGCGGCTATGATTCAAGATAGCATTAGTCACAATCCTAATTCTACGTTAAAATAACTAGCGTTATTACGCTAAATTACCAAGGAAATCGCATGACAACTGAAATGACAACACTCGACAAAATCAAAAAACAAATTGCCGATAACCCAATTATTTTATATATGAAAGGTTCGCCAAAATTGCCAAGTTGTGGCTTTTCGGCTCAGGCAGTGCAGGTTTTGTCGCAATGTGGTGAAGCGTTTGCTTATGTTGATATTTTGCAAAACCCTGATATTCGTGCCGAATTACCCAAATTTGCTGATTGGCCTACATTCCCACAATTGTGGGTTGAAGGCGAGCTTGTGGGAGGCTGTGATATTATGTTAGAAATGTTCCAAACTGGCGAACTGCAAACGCTCATTAAGCAAACGGCTGAAAAGCACAAGTCTTAATATCCAATCAATCAAGCGCGCCAGTTGAGCGCGCTTTTTTGTTTGTTATTGTAATTTATTTTATTGTTCTTCAATTTGTTGAGTATTATCTGACTTTGTCTCTAAATCCTCATCAATTTCTATAGCAACCAAAGGCCATCCACCAAGCGATTTTAGTCGATTAACAATTTTACAAAAGAGTATGGCGGTTTTTTGGGTGTCGTATAGCGCACTGTGAGCTTGTTTGTGATCAAAGGTGATTTGCGCCATTTGGCAAGCTTTGGCAAGCACTGTTTGTCCAAACATTAAGCCACTGAGTGATGCGGTGTCAAAGGTAGCAAATGGGTGGAATGGGTTGCGTTTTATTTCTGAACGTTCTGCTGCTGCCATTAAAAAACTGTGATCAAAGTGCGCATTATGCGCCACAATAACTGCGCGCGTGCAACCGCTGTCTTTTATGCCTGTTCTGATCATTTTAAATATTTCATCTAGGGCTTGTCTTTCGTCCACTGCGGCTCGTAATGGGTTGCTGGGGTCGATGCCGTTAAAGGTAAGTGCAGCAGGCTCTAAAATGGCGCCGTCAAATGGGTTGACATTAAATTGTAGCGATTGATCTGGTTCTAGCCAGCCGTCTGGTGTCATTTTTAAGGTGATGGCGGCGATTTCTAATATGGCATTGAGTTTGGGATCGAACCCCGAGGTTTCGATATCAATGACAACGGGATAAAACCCCCGAAAGCGTTCACATAATTTGGCGTTTGGCACAATAATTTATCTTAATTCGTCAAAAAAGGGCTATTATGCCAGTTTTTAAACGGTTCGCCTAGCACTGGAGCTAATCGTTTGTTGTTAATTTTTTATGATAAATATTACGCAAATTACATTAAGGCAAACGAGTAGATGCGTTTGTTATTTAAAGTGATTATAATCATTCCTTATAAAATCATTTTAAAACCGAGCAAGCAATGCACCATTTTGAATTAGAAAAGATTATTAATGATGAACTACAAATTACTCGCTATCGGGACTATGCACCAAATGGGCTGCAAGTACAAGGGCGAAGACAAGTTAATAAAGTTGTAACAGGCGTTACAGCTTGTCAATTATTGTTAGATAAAGCAGTTGAATTACAGGCCGATGCGGTGTTGGTGCATCATGGTTATTTTTGGAAAAACGAAGTGCAAACCATTACTGGTATTAAGTATCAGCGTATTAAGACGTTGTTAACAAATGATATTAATTTGTATGGCTATCACTTGCCGTTAGATGGTCACCCTTCGTTGGGCAATAATGTGGCGTTAGCTAATTTGCTCGGGATTACGGTTGATAAGCGTGATGATATCACTGATCTACTTTTTACAGGTGTGCTAAATAGCCCATTGACGACATTGCAATTTAAACATCAACTTGAACAAGTGTTACATCATAACCAGCGACAAGTGTTATTTTGTGGTGATAATGCACCGCAAATGATTAAGCGTGTTGCTTGGTGCAGTGGTGGTGGGCAAGACTATATTGAGCAAGCAGCACAAATGGGAGTGGATGCTTTTTTTACTGGCGAAGTGTCAGAACGCACTATTCACATTGCGCGTGAATATGGTGTTAACTTTTATGCCGCTGGGCATCATGCCACCGAGCGTTATGGCATTGAAAATCTAGGAAAATGGTTAGCAAGCCGTTATGGTGTGGATGTTATTTTTGTTGATATTGATAATCCAGCATAACAAAAGTTGAATTTAATTAAGAAATATCGCATACTTATCCGCAGATTTTTTATTCTTCACGTTGTGTTATAAACCAATAAATATGAGAGGTCATTTTATGTTTACAGGAAGTCTGGTCGCACTAGTTACCCCTATGGATACGAAAGGAAACGTAGACCACGTAAGCTTAAAAAAATTGGTCGAATATCATATTGCTAATGGAACATCAGGCATTGTTTCGGTCGGTACGACAGGCGAATCGGCAACGCTTGATCATCATGAGCATGTCGATGTGATTAAACGAACTATCGATTATGCCGATGGTCGCATTGCCATTATTGCAGGCACAGGTTCAAACGCAACGAAAGAGGCCATTGAGTTGACTCGTCGGGTTGAAGATATCGGTGTTGTTGGTTGTTTAACCGTTGCGCCTTATTATAACAAACCAACACAAGAAGGTATGTATCAACACTTTAAAGCCATTGCTGAAAGCACAGCGTTGCCACAAATTTTATATAATGTGCCAGGGCGTACGAGTAGTGATATTAAACCTGAAACCGTTGGGCGTTTAGCTAAAATTAAAAATATTGTTGCATTGAAAGACGCAACCGGTGACCTTTCAAGAGTTTATCCAACGCGTAAATTAGTTGGTCCTGATTTTAAATTATTAAGTGGCGATGATTCGACATTTTTAGACTTTATGATTTTAGGTGGTGACGGGGTGATTTCGGTCACTGCTAACGTGGCTGCCAAAGCTGTTGCAACAGTATGTGAACTTGCGGCTAATAACCAAATTCAAGAAGCCCGTACTTTAAACGATACTTTAATGGCGTTACATCGCCATTTATTTATTGAACCCAACCCTACGCCAGCCAAATGGGCTTGTGCAAGATTAGGTTTAATGCAAAGCGCAACAATTCGATTGCCTTTGGTAGCGTTAACGCAATCATCAATGCCTGTGGTTGAGCAAGCATTAAAAGAGGCAAATCTACTGTAGTTTTGTATAACCTTTAATTAAAAAGCAGATATTTATGTTAAATAATTCATTAAATAAAATATTAAGCAGAACTTTATTTAAAAACAATGGGGTTAAAAAAGTAGCAATTTTAACTATTGTAGCTTCTTTATTTCTTGCTGGTTGTGGTAATGATCAGAATTTTAAGCGTGAAGTCGATGGTAATGAGGATTACCTTCAGTCGCCTTCTTTAAAATCACTAATTGTCCCTGAAGGCTTTTTAGTACCTATTGAAAACGGTGATTTTTATATTGATAAAACCGAGTATAAAGGTGCTTTAGGTAAAAAGCTTGATATTAGACCGCCAAGTTTACCAATCCCAACTATATCCGATGCATTTGCAGTTTATAATAGTGGTGCTGTTACTTTTAATGCACCATTAAGCAGTCAAGTGTGGGAACGCATCCCTAATAGCTTAAGCAAAAGAAATATTTTTATTGCTAGCCAAGACAGTAATTCTATTCAAACTGGTAAAAGTTTTATAGTTCGTGCGGATGAAGAGCAAGCGGTTGAAGCTTCTTATTCAATTAAGCGTCAATTGCTAGGGGATACTGAAACTATCACCATTTTGCTCACTTCGTTAACTCGTGGTGCTGATGATTTAACTTCACAACCGATTGAAGTACAACGTTATGTTGTCGGCTTATTTAATGACATTATGGACGATGTAGCACCTGATTCTATGCGTGTTGTGCCACCAAAATCACAAGATAAAAGTGATGAAGAAAAGGACAAGTCTGAAAGTAAAAAACCAGCAACTGCCGTGAGTGGCGCAGATTAAAAATAGATTTGGAATTTAAGGAGCGAATAGCTCCTTAATTATTTATTGGTAATTGATATAAGGTTATAAACATGAAAAAGTTGGCTGAGCTTTATCGTGGTAAAGCTAAAACGGTATACACGACTGAAAACCCCGATTTATTAATCCTTGAGTTTCGCAATGATACATCGGCATTTGATGGTTTACGCATTGAGCAGTTAGATCGTAAGGGCATGGTTAATAATAAATTTAACTATTTTATTATGACCAAATTGCGTGAAGCGGGCATTCCAACTCAAGTTGAATCCTTATTATCAGACAATGAAGTACTTGTTAAAAAACTACAAATGGTACCAGTTGAATGCGTGGTACGCAATCGTGCGGCGGGATCTTTAGTTAAGCGTTTAGGCGTTGAAGAAGGCGAAATTTTAAATCCTCCTACCTTTGAATTATTTCTAAAAAACGATGCATTGCACGATCCTATGGTTAACGAGTCGCACTGTAAAGCTTTTGGTTGGGCTAGTGATGATCAATTAGCTAAAATGAAAGAACTTAGCTTTAAAATTAACACTATTTTGACTGAACTATTTGAGAAAGCAGGGCTAATATTGGTTGACTATAAACTCGAGTTTGGTTTGTTTAAAGGCGAAATTACGTTAGGTGATGAGTTTTCACCCGATGGTTGCCGTTTGTGGGAAAGCGCTACACTGAAAAAAATGGACAAAGACCGATTCCGTCAAGGTTTAGGTGGTGTAATTGAAGCTTATGAAGAAGTGGCAAAACGGATTGGTGTGCCTTTGTAATGCTTGCGCAGTTTGATGTTTCTTTTTTTGTTCTATTGGGTTTAGCGGGACTATGTTATTTAACGAATAATAACACAGTGACATTTGCAGTACTTTTGTTGTTACTCTTTAAACTAACACCGCTAGCCACTTATTTTCCGTTTTTAAATCAATATGGCTTAACCATTGGGATTGTTATTTTAACGGCTGCTATGATGGTGCCATTGGCTGATGGTTCGTTAAAAATTGCTGATATTGCTAAATCGTTTACCACTTGGCAATCGCTATTGGCTATTTTGGTTGGTATTTGCGTATCTTGGCTAGGCACGCGTGGCATATCACTTATTGGTGCACATCCAACTATTGTTAATGGCTTAATTATTGGTACGCTAATTGGCGTTGCCTTTTTCAAAGGCGTTCCTGTAGGACCACTTATTGCTGCAGGGATATTGTCGTTATTAATTGGAAAAAGTTAATCTATGCATAATCCCAACAACACTCGAAAACTATGGGTGTTACAGGGCGAAACCTCACAATTATTTGAACAACTTATTCCAATCTTTGAGCAAAATGTTGGTGATTGGGTTATTGTTACGCATCAGCCCGATTGTTTACCTTGCTCATTGATTGCTAACGCACTCCAACCTAATCAAACAAGACAATTATTGGGGCAGCAGTATCAGCATGCGGTTTTTGATGCCACGGTCGGATTTAATCTTGATGCTTTTGCCATGTTAGTCGGTACGCTAGTAAAAGGCAGTGTGTTAGTTTTGTTATTGCCTAATAACCTAACTACTTGGCACGATCATGACAGCCTGCGCTGGAATGAATGTCAAACAGCGATCTCCGTTCCTAATTTTGTTACACATTTAACCCAAACATTAGCAGAGTTTGGCATATATATTAATCAAGCTACTTTGCCCAAAATAGCAACATTACCGGTGATTTTTGGGCAAGTGAATGATGACAGTTGCGACTTAACTCAGCAGCAAAGCACGTTAAAACAGATATTAGATAGCAATAAACCGATTAATGTATTAGTTGCCAAGCGTGGGCGTGGTAAATCAGCATTAGCGGGGTTATTTAGCCATTATCAACGTTGTATTGTAACCGCTCCCAATAAATCAGCTTTGACAACCTTTTTTGCTTTTGCCAAACCCAATATTCCATTTTTTGCACCTGATGAATTAATTGCACAGTCGCATAATCGATTTGCTGACTATCTGATTATTGACGAAGCCGCCATGATCCCACTTTCCATGCTTGAACAACTGTTACAATTGGCTATTGCCCATAATAGTCGAGTATTATTAACTACAACCGTTGAAGGGTATGAAGGTACAGGACAAGGTTTTTTGTTGAAATTATTGGCAAATAAAGCATGTCAATATTTTCATCTACATACTCCCATTCGTTGGCAAGCGGGTGATGAGCTGGAACAATTTAGCGATCGGTTGTTACTCAATGGTTTATTGGCGCCAAATAACCCTAGGAAGGCGAGTTCTTTACCCGTCAAATATGCCAAGATTGAACGCAATGATATTCATGCGTTAAGGTCGATCTTTTATTTACTAAAAATAGCGCATTATCAGACTACACTCATTGATTTACGGCGTCTGTTTGACGCACAAAATTTATCAGTTTGGCAGGCAACTGTTGGTAATAAAAAAGTGGCTGCGGCAGTGACTGTGACTGAAGGGAATTTACCTGATAATTTAATTGAACAAGTATGGCAGGGAACACGTCGCCCTAAAGGTAATTTAGTGGCACAGTCTCTGGTTGCCCATGCCGGCGAACGATTAGCCGCCAAGTTGCGTTCGGTTAGAATCAACCGTATTGCGGTTATTAGCACTTATCGACGGCAATATATTGCTAAGCAACTTGTGCAGACTATTGTTGATGATGCTAAAGTGCATGATTGTGATTTTGTGTCGGTTAGTTTTGCTTATAGTCCGTCTAATTATCAATTTTGGGCTGCTTGCGGATTTGTCTTGGTTCATGTCAGTAGCCATAAACAAGCCAGCAGTGGTAGTTATTCGGTTATGGTGTTAAAGCCACTCACAGAATCTGGTCAGCATTTAACGCTAAAATTACAACGTAAGTTACAGTGTAACATATTTTGGCTTAACGATATCATCAATTTACCTTTTAATCAAATGATTAACAACGACAGTGAGTTGTTATTATCACTAAACTTAGATACGAATGATTTTGATGAGCTAACGGGATTTGCTTATTATCACCGCCCATTTGAAGCCACTTACGCTGCATTGTGTCGATTAAATCGCCATATTCAAACATCCTTACAATCACAGCCCACGCAGGCAAACGATTTACCTGTGTTGTCAGCACTATTAAACAGCAAAAATAATCAGACTTTGATTATTGATTTATACCAACTTGCTGGTAAACAAGCATTAATGCAAACCATTAAAAACGAGGTCAGAACATGGCTAGCAAAGCAAGGCAATAATGTAATCTTTGCCAAAATAGACAGTAAAAATAATTAATTGTCATTGCAGGTTATTAAGAGGTATGTTTACAATAGTTGTCATGTTTTAATTCAATTCGTTTTAATTTAAAAGGAATCGGATGTGATGCACAATCAATTAGAAAACCGAACACAGCACCGCCATTCGCAAAACCAACCTAATAACCACACCCCAAACCGTCAACCTACAACAGGTATTGAGTATTTTTTTAAAGGGTGGTCTTTGGCATTTAGCCCAGGAATCAAGCGATTTGTTTTTTTACCATTAATTGCCAATATTGTGATTATGTCGGCACTATTTTATTGGTTTTTTACCACCATTACGGGTATGGTCGATTGGGGATTGTCGTATGTGCCAAGTTGGTTGCAGTGGTTGGGTTATATTATCGTTTTTATTGTGATTTTAACGCTAGTGATTTTATTTTGTTATTTTTTTAGTACGGTAGCAAATATCATTGCTGCGCCGTTCAATGGCTTATTGGCCGAACAAGTCGAAGCACAATTAACAGGAATGCCAGCAGTAGATACATCGTGGATAAGTATCATTAAAGATCTTCCTCGGATTTTTGGTCGCGAATTTCAAAAATTGTTTAACTATTTATTATGGGCGATTCCAATACTGTTAACCTATTTTATTCCTGTTATTGGGCAATCGGTGACGCCTGTGGTTTGGTTTTTATTTACCGCTTGGCAAATTAACATTCAATATGCTGATTACGCCTTTGATAATCATAAAATCACTTTTCACCGTATGCGTGAGTTGCTTAATCAACATAAAGCCGATAATTTAACTTTTGGTATTCTAGTTGGCTTTTTTACTATGGTACCCGTGCTTAATTTAATTATTATGCCTATTGCAGTGTGTGGTGCTACGGCAATGTGGGTTGATCGCTACCGTCATCAAGCATTATTTAATAGCGGCAAATAGGCTTGTTATTTTTACTGCGTTACTTTTTTTTAGGCGACGTTGACGTGGGATTTGTTGTTGGCCAATCATCGTCGTCGTCATCTTTATAAGGGATAGATTTTATCCCTTTCTTTTTTTCAAGATACGCTTTATAACTTAGCCGATTTAATGCCTTAATCGTATTAATAAAAATTCCAATTAAAATGATCAAAATTATCCACCAATAATCTTTAAGCCATTCCATAGTATTTCCTCTTAGATTAAAATCGAAATCACCAAGTTATAATCGCTACATGAACCAATTATACTAGCAACAATTTTTCCAAAATTCGGTAATAAATTGCAGTTAAGGTAATAATATCTTGGCAGTTGGCGTTTTCGTTGACTTTGTGAATAGTTTTATTAAGTACGCCTAGTTCGATTACTTGGCATCCCATTTTGGCAATAAAGCGACCATCAGATGTACCACCACTAGTAGATAATTCAGTGTCAATATCTGTCAACTCTTTGATAGCACTAGCTGCAGCGTTGGTTAAATCGCCTTGTGGTGTTAAAAAAGGATGACCTGATAATCGCCAAGTTAAGGTATAATTTACATTGTGCTTTTGTAAAATATGCTCAACACGCGCTTTAATCATGGCATCTGTCAATTCGCTACTATACCGAAAATTAAATTGCACACGAAGCTCGCCCGGTACAACGTTTTCAGCACCTGTACCACCATTAATATTCGCTATTTGCATTGTGGTTTTAGGGAAGTACTCATTACCTTCATCCCAAACAGTGGTAACTAATTCGTTTAATGCTGGTGCAAAACGGTGGACAGGATTATCGGCAAGGTGAGGGTAGGCAACATGACCTTGAACGCCATGCACAATTAGATTAGCTGTGACTGAACCACGACGACCGTTTTTAATTTGATCGCCAAGTACGGCATTGCTCGATGGCTCACCGACAATACAATAATCAACACGTTCTTGGCGTTCCATAAGTAAATCAACCACTTTGACGGTGCCGTCAGTTGCATCAGCTTCTTCATCTGAAGTGATCAAAAAAGCTACACGTCCAGAGTGATTTGGATTGCGTTTAACAAAATCTTCCGCCGCACAAACCATGGCTGCAACACCGCTTTTCATATCTGATGCGCCACGCCCATAAAGCACTCCGTGCTGGTCAATAGTCGGTGTAAATGGTGGATAAAGCCATTTACTTTCATCGCCAGCAGGTACAACGTCGGTATGACCGGCAAACATTAAGGTTTTGCTAGTAGCATCACCATGATAGGCCCATAAGTTTTTTGTTTGCCCTATATTGACTTCTTCAATGATGAAGCCAAGCGGTTTTAGTCGGTCAATAATCAGTTTTTGGCAGTTTTTATCGTCAGGGCTTATTGATTTTTCTGCAATGAGTGCTTTGGTTAATGCAATAACAGGTTCAGTCATAATGGTCTCGATTTTATTTAGATTGCGATGTAAATTGTGAATAAAGCTGATCTGAAAATCCCAATAAAGCCCGCTTTCCATCAATCAGTAAAGGGCGTTTTAATATAGATGGATTGGCTAGCATAATTTTTTTAGCCGCTTGTTCGTTATTTATCTGGGCTCGGACAGTTTCCTCTAACTTGCGCCAAGTTGTCCCGCGTGTATTAAGCAAATTTTGCCAGTCCACCAATTGTAAAAATGTGTCTAAAAGCGCTTCTGATAGTCCATCAGTTTTATAATTATGGAATTGATAATTGATATGATGTTCATCAAGCCAAGTAAAGGCTTTTTTCATTGTGTTGCAGTTTTTAATGCCATAGACAGTATACATAAAGGTGATCTCAATTTGAAAGTTTAACAAATTATAACAGCTATCAGTATAAGGCAGCAAATTGAAGGGGTGTTTTATATTTAGATCTTTTGATTGAATTTTTTAGCTACACACATTTGTAAACATGTGGTAATTATCGCATTTTCAACACTGTTTTAGATAATTAAAAAATAAAAGTAAAAAATGGCACAAAAAACCGTCAGTAAAGGTATTGATTTTATTTAAGTTTTTTGTGGTTAAAAATCGTCTTTTTAGTTATTAAGCAAATATTATTTGGGAGGATTTGTTGTTAAGTAATTCTAATTTTGGGGACAGCAATAATAACTTTTTTTTATTATAAAAATATAGCATAACGCGCTATATTATGCCTTTGGTTAAAAATGGGGGGAAGATAAATTATGAAGAATTGGTTAAAAGCATTAGCTATTTTGGGGGGGTTAAGCTTATCCATAGCAAGTTATGCCACATTACCTGAGTCGATCAAAGTTGGTTCAGATACGTCTTATGCACCTTTCGATTTTATTGACGCTAGTGGCAATATTACAGGTTTTAATATTGAAATTACAAAAGCTTTATGTGAAAAGGCTAACATAAAATGCACCTTTCAATCGACCGATTTTGATGCGCTGATTCCTTCGTTACTATCAAGAAAAATTGATATCATTTCCTCATCGCTTATGATGACTGAAAAGCGTAAAAAGCAGATTGCATTCTCGGACGAGATTTTTATGACTTATTCGCGTTTGATTGTTAAAGAAGGATCTAATTTAATACCTAATGCCGAATCGTTAAAAGGTAAACGTGTTGGGGTTGAGCAAGGAACATCGCAGGAACATTTTGCTAACGAAATGTGGCGCCCTAATGGGGTGATAATTGTGCCTTATCAAAATCAATTACAAGTATTTTCTGATTTAGTGGCTGGTCGTTTAGATGCCGCACTACAAGATGAAGTAACAGGTAGTTATGCCTTTCTCAAACAACCACAAGGTAAAGGTTTTACTTTTGCGGGTGATGCATTGACTGATGCAAATTATTTTGATGTTGGGGTAGGCATTGGTTTTCGTAAAAATGACAACGAGCTACGTGAAGCATTTAATCAAGCGTTAAAAGCTATTTTAGCCGATGGTACTTATCAAAAAATAAATGATAAATATTTCGACTTTAATGTATATGGTAATAAAAAATAAACCATGCAGGGCTATATTTCGTTAATTTTTCAAGGCGCATGGCTAACCATTGTTTTAGCACTGGCTTCTTTGTTGTTCGCCATAATTCTTGGTATTGTTTGTGCATTAGGAAAGTTGGCTGATTCCAAAATATGTAATGTACTTTGTCAGGCTTATACGTCGCTAATTCGTGGCGTGCCTGATTTAGTGTTGATGATGTTGATCTTCTTTGGTTTGCAGTTTTTAATCAATAATATAACAGATTATTTTAATATGCCTTTTATTGAAATCGATCCACTAATAGCCGGCATTATTACGTTAGGTTTTATTTATGGGGCTTATTTTACCGAAACCTTTCGGGGAGCCTATATTGCAGTATCTAAAAATACATTGGCAGCAGCAACAGCTCTAGGACTTAGCAAAGTCCAAGTGTTTCGGTATGTAATGTTTCCTTTAATGATGCGTTTTGCGTTGCCAGGTATTGCGAATAATTGGCTAGTAGTATTAAAAGCGACGGCGTTGGTATCGTTGCTGGGGTTATCAGACTTAGTCAAAGCAACTAAAAATGCAGGCGAAGCTTTGTATCAACCCTTGTTATTTGCTTTGATCGCTGGCGCATTTTATCTGTTTTTTACCTCAATATCGAATATCGTTTTATGGTGGCTGGAGCGGCGTTATTCCATTGGTACCATTAAAAGTAAGTTATAAAAACTCATGTTAGAAATTATTCAACAATATTGGCAAGCATTATTATGGACTGATGGCTATAACATCACCGGCCTTGCCATGACGCTGTGGATTTTGATTTTATCCGTTTTAATTGGTGGCACTTTGTCGCTAGGGTTAGCAGTAGGACGAAATTCGCCAAATAAACTAATTAAATTACCTATTTGGTTGTTTACCTATATTTTTCGTGGTACACCGTTATATGTGCAGTTATTGATTATTTACACAGGTATTTATACTTTAAGTGTGGTTAAAAATAATGCTTGGTTGGGCGATTTTTTTCAAAGTGGCTTAAATTGCACTGTGCTTGCCTTTACCTTAAATACTTGTGCCTACACGACCGAGGTTTTTGCTGGTGCTATTAGACATGTTTCACATGGTGAAATTCAAGCCGCAACTGCACTTGGCTTTAACCGTTTTCAACTTTATCGCTATATTATTTTGCCAAGAGCGTTTCGTATTGCATTGCCTGCTTATAGTAACGAGGTGATATTTATGTTGCATTCGACGGCGCTAGCTTTTACGGTTACAGTACAAGATGTGATGAAGATTGCACGAGATATCTATGCCGAAACCTATCAACCTTTTTATGCTTTTGGTATTGCCGCAGTAATTTATCTTTGTGTAAGCTTTATGCTAATTTGGGGGTTTAAAAAGTTAGAACAGTCTTGTTTGGCTTTTCAACGGACTAATGCGCAAAATAATTAATAAATTAAGTTATGTGCTGATTTTTTATTTGTTTACAATTCTATTTTTCATTCAGATAAAAATGGAAAAATCCGACAACTACAGTAGCACTTGTCGGATTTTGAATTCCCGATATATTAATTTACAGGATAGAATTCGCTTGTGGATTCGTTTCCATCGTCATTATCATGGTTACTTGAGCCAGGTAATGCTCTAGCTCGTTCAATAGGTACATAACTTCCACTTGGCGTTTCAACTTGGCATTCACCTAAGAAGATAGAATATTTGGTGTTGGCATGCATGCTTTCCCCTCTAAAATAGCAGTGGGTAGCATTATATAAGTCAACTCGGCAAAGGATTGCAACTGCTAACCAAGCAATAAGGACTGCTAACGATACCCATTTTAAATATTTCCAGATGAAAGACCAAAAACCAATTCCTCTAAAACGACAATAGCCAAAAATGAGCAATATGACTGCAACAAATGCTAAACCTTCGTATAACCAAAATAGCCACATAGTAATCTCCTACTTTTTAGTGTTTACTATTCTATACCATCTTTGCTCATACATCTATATACTTACATCCATGAACCGTTACGAATAATGCCAACAGCAAGCCCTTCAATGGCAAAATTTTGTTGTTCTAAGTCGATTTCTATAGGTGAAAATTCACTATTTTCGGCAAGTAAGTGGACATGTTTGCCTTTGCGTGATAGGCGTTTTACGGTAACTTCGTCATCAATGCGAGCAACAACAATTTGACCATTTTTAACATCTTGGGTTTTATGTACAGCTAACAGGTCACCATCTAATATACCGATATCTTTCATGGACATGCCATGCACTCTTAGTAAAAAGTCGGCATGAGGTTTAAATAGAGACGGATCAACTTGGTAATGGCTTTCAATATGCTCTTGCGCTAAGATCGGTGATCCTGCCGCTACTTGCCCAATTAATGGTAAACCCTCAAGTTCATTTTGTTCAACTGGGTTTTCAAGCAAAAGACGAATTCCGCGTGATGATCCTGCGATCATTTCGATTGCCCCTTTTTTGGCGAGTGCTTTAAGGTGTTCTTCAGCGGCGTTGGCTGATCGAAATCCTAATTTTTTTGCAATTTCGGCACGAGTAGGAGGCATGCCAGTAGTTTGGATGTTGTCTTTAATTAGGTCATAAATCTGTTGTTGGCGTTCGGTTAATGGTCTCATAACATATTCCTGTTTTTATATACATATATATGTAATTATATACAGCCAATGATATAAAACAACTGTTTTATTTTATTTATTTGACAATGGGCGATTAATTTTCCTAATTCTTAGCTTTATGTACTATTTTAGTAAATGATTTTACCGCGTTAATGGGGGAATAAATTTCCCAATTAACGAATAAGTTTTGCTTGTATTTAGGGTTATATGATCAAGTTACTTATATGCTATAATTGGGCAATATTTTTTTAACTTGGAATTTGCTGTATGCCTTATGTTGTTGCGCTCAGTGGTGGTATTGCCAGTGGTAAAAGTACCATCGCCAATTTGTTTAACAAATTGGGAGTACCTATTATTGATGCTGACATTATTGCAAGGCAAGTTGTGCAGGTTGGTAGCGATGCATTTAATCAAATTGTTCAGCATTTTAGTCAGGAAATTTTACTTGCAAATGGTGAACTTGATCGCAGTCAACTCCGTGAGATTATTTTTAATAATGATCATGAGCGGCTATGGCTTAATCATTTGTTGCATCCAATTATTCAGCAAGAAACCCAAAAACAAATTGCAATGCAAAAATCAACGTATGTGATCTGGGTTGTTCCTTTGTTAGTTGAAAATAATTTACATACGTTGGCTGATCGTGTATTGATAATCGATACGCCTGTGTCGTTACAATTGGCACGATTAGTAAAAAGAGATAATATTAGCGAATCATTAGCCAAAAAAATGATACTGTCACAAGTGTCTTTACAAAAACGTTTATCTTATGCTGATGATATCATTGTTAATGAGGGTGATTTTGCGTCGCTAACTACGCAAGTCGACCAATTACATCAACAATATTTAGATAACTTTAATTGTAAGATTTGAATAGATGAATAACATTGTTTTTGAACATCCATTAAATGAGAAAATGCGCACTTGGCTTCGTATTGAATTTTTATTAAATCAGTTAAATACGCATTGTCATTTTGATCAAAATAATGCGTTGGTTTTTTTTCACGCATTGTCCGAGTTATTAGAGATTATTGAACGTAACGATGTGAAAGCAGATTTTATTAAAGAGCTTGAATCTCAAAAACAAAAGTTAACTTCTTGGTTAGCTTTTGATGGTGTGGATTATGATTTACTTAGCAATTTGATTAACAAGTTTGATGTTTTTCTAGCTCAATTTAATGCTATCGCCCGTTTGGGACAACCGTTAAAAGATGATCGTTTTATTACCGCAATTCGTCAACGCTTAATGATACCAGGTGGTTGTTGTAGTTTTGATTTGCCTTCATTTCATTTATGGCTAAAAATTCCACAAGAAAGGCGTTATATACAAGTAAAAAACTGGTTACAACACTTATCCATTCTTGATGAGTCTTTGACATGTTATATGCAATTAATAAGACAATTGGGAGAATTTAAACCATTTATTTATACTAACAACTTTTTTCAAGAAACTAATGGTGATGTTAATTTGATTCGTATTCGGATTTCGTTAGAAAAAAACATGTACCCTCAAGTATCTGGTCATATGTCACGCTATAGCATTCGATTTTTACCGCTTGATGCTTGTGATAATGTGAATACCGATAGTATTGATTTTGAATTAGCTTGTTGTTAGCGTTATTAAGTACTAATTATTAAAAAAGAGTTACAATGAATAAAGAAACCGTTACCTATGTCAATTGCCCAACTTGTCAAAAACAAGTGGTATGGAGCAAAGATAGCCCGTACCGTCCATTTTGTAGTAAACGCTGTCAACTTATCGATTTAGGCGATTGGGCAACTGAAGAACATCGCATTCCTGATAAAGATATTACTGAACAAGATCTTTGGAGTGAAGAAGATCTTAACGATTTTGCAGGTAGACATTAATGAAGATCCTTGGTATTGAAACCTCATGCGATGAAACAGGCATCGCGATTTATGATGATGTCGAGGGGTTAATTGCAAACCAGCTTTATTCGCAAATTAAATTACATGCCGATTATGGTGGTGTGGTGCCTGAACTGGCATCGCGTGATCATATTCGTAAAACAGTGCCATTAATTCAAGCAGCTCTAAAAGAAGCAAATTTAACAGCTCAAGATATTAATGGAATTGCTTATACGGCAGGTCCAGGGTTGATTGGTGCGTTAATGGTTGGTGCATCAATTGGGCGTTCACTGGCTTATGCGTGGGATGTACCAGCAGTTGCTGTGCACCATATGGAAGGGCACTTACTTGCGCCAATGTTAGAAGATAATCCGCCCGAATTCCCTTTTGTCGCACTACTTGTTTCAGGAGGGCATACACAATTAATTAAGGTGACAGGTGTTGGACAATACCAATTAATGGGAGAGTCGATTGATGATGCGGCAGGGGAAGCCTTTGATAAAACAGCTAAACTAATTGGGCTTGATTATCCGGGGGGTGCAAAATTGTCAAAATTAGCTGAACAAGGTTGTGATTCTCGCTTTCACTTTCCACGACCAATGACAGATAGACCCGGGCTTGATTTTAGTTTTTCTGGGCTTAAAACTGCGGCGGCTAATATTATTCATCAAAATACGCACGATCAAGTTATAGATGACCAAACTAAAGCAGATATTGCGAGGGCTTTTGAAGATGCTTTAGTCGACACGCTAATTATTAAGTCTCGCCGTGCACTTGAACAAACCGGATTTAATCGCCTCGTTGTTGCTGGTGGTGTCAGTGCCAATAAAACATTACGCCATAAGCTTGCACAATTAATGGCACAGCGAAAGGGGCAGGTTTATTACCCAAGACTTGAATTTTGTACTGACAATGGTGCTATGATTGCTTATGCTGGGATGATCCATCTAAAAGCAGGGTTACATTCTGATTTGTCCATCAATGTTAGACCTAGATGGCCACTTAGTGAGCTTAATGTAGGTTAAGGGATTATTTTAGATTTAGCGATAAAAAATAGAAAATAAAAAAGTGGGAATAAGTCTCACTTTTTTATTGAAGCCCAGTCAACGCTATTAATTAATAGCATTGATATTAGGTGATTATTCTTGTGTTTCTGAATTAGTCTTTTCGTTGGCTAATTTTTCAATATTGTGGTTAATGTTGAATAAAATACAAATCAATTCAAAACCAATACGCGTTGAAATAAAGCCAGCAATAAAAGTAACGATGCCACTAAAAAAGGTAACTAAACCAGCAGAAAAACTATAAGTAAATAAAGCAAAACTACCTAAAATCATTGTTAATGAAGCAATTACAATAAAAAATAATGCAATCCAATATACAATAGTGATAAATGTTGGTGTTATCATTCGATTAAAGAAGAAAAAGTCTTTAATAGTAAGATCTGAAAATTTGATTTTATTGTTCATTATATTTCCTTTGTGAATGGGTTAATTTTATTGTTTCTATTTTTTTAATTCGCGTATACAGTTATAATTTTCAAAAGCTGTAAGGCGCGACGATTGTAACATAAAATTATCTTGAGATTAACTATGAAAACGTATATCCCCGGCAAAGATGCCGCCCTCGAAGATTCAATTAATTATTTTCAACAACAACTAACAAAATATGATTTAGAAGTAAAAGAAGCATCTTGGCTTAATCCTGTGCCCAATGTGTGGTCAGTTCATATTCAAAATATTAACTGTCCATTATGCTTTGCTAATGGTAAAGGCTCCAGCAAAAAAGCAGCATTGGCATCGGCCTTGGGGGAATATTTTGAGCGATTATCAACCAATTACTTTTTTTCCGATTTTTATTTAGGCAAAAAAGCAGCAAATGCTGATTTTGTACATTATCCGAGTGAAAAATGGTTTTCTATTCCTGAAGATAATTCCTTACCTAAAGGATTATTATCTCAAAAACTACTTAAATTTTATGATCCCGATCGTGAGTTAAGCGCAACCGACTTAGTTGATTTACAATCAAGTAATGACGAACGAGGTATTTGCACTTTACCGTTTGAACAACAGTCCGATAAACAAACGGTTTATGTGCCTGTTAATTTAATTGCTAATTTATATGCTTCTAATGGTATGGCCGCTGGTAACACACATAATGAAGCGCGAGTGCAGGCGATATCCGAAATTTTTGAGCGTTATACCAAAAACAAGATTATAGCTGAAGCTATTAGTTTGCCGATTATTCCAACCGAAGTGATTAATCGTTACCCAACCGTTTTAGCTGCAATTGATGCGCTTGAAAGCGAAGGCTTTCCGCTTTACTGTTTTGATGCTTCGCTGGGTGGTGAGTTTCCGGTTATTTGTGTCGTGCTGTTTAATCCACAAAATGGAACTTGTTATGCCTCGTTTGGGGCTCATCCTAATTTTGGTGTTGCACTTGAGCGAACAGTAACCGAACTGTTACAAGGACGTAGTTTAAAAGATCTTGATGTGTTTTCACCACCAAGTTTTGATAATGATGATGTTGCAGATCTTAGCAATTTAGAAACACATTTTATTGATTCAAGCGGTTTGATTTCATGGGATCTATTTAAAGAACAAGCCGATTATGAATTTGTCGATTGGGACTTTTCAGGTACGACAGAACAAGAGTTTGCAAATTTAATGGCTATTTTTGCTCGTCACAAAACTGAAGTGTTAATCATGGATTACGAACATCTAGGTGTTTATGCTTGCCGTATTTTAGCTGTAGGCATGTCTGAAATTTATCCTCCGGAAGATCTTTTAATTGCTAACAGCAATATGGCTATTGGTTTGCGTGATCTTATTTTATCGTTACCTAATAAAAAGCACACGGCTAAACAATACTTAGCCATTATTGAACAGCTCGACGATGAAGGGCTTGATGATTATGCGCGTGTTCGTGAATTACTAGGTATTGCAACAGGTAATGATAATGCGTGGTTAACACTGCGTGTTGGTGAATTAAAAGCAATGTTAGCATTGGCAGGTAAAGACTTAACACAAGCACAACAGTGGATTGATTGGACGCTTGAAATGAATGAATCGATCTTTACCCCAGAGCGTAATCATGCTTATCGTTGTTTACAAACGTTAGTTAATTTTATTTTGCAACGCGGTAAAAAACAGTTTAGTAGCTATCAAACCGCCTTTGATAAAATGTATGGCAAAGCGTGTGTTGATGACATGTGGCAGTACGCTAATGGTGAAAAAGTATTTTTTGGTTTGGTGTCTTTTGCTAAAGACGACAAAACCACCAATAATAATTTAGAACAATTTGCCATGCATCAAAAGTTATTAGCAGTATATAACAAATTACATCAGGCGATGTTATAACTTATATATGTTATTATTTATATATTCAACGCCGCCGAATAGACTCGGTGGCGTTGATAATGTTATTTAACCTTGCCTTGCAAATTCACCTGCTTGTTTAACTAATTCTTCGCTAGGTGTAATACCTGTATATAATACAAACTGTTCAAGCGCTTGAAGTACCGCAACATCAGCACCTGAAATAATAGTTTTGTTTAACTGTTGGGCATATTTTATCATTGGTGTTTCAACGGGTAGAGCAACGACATCAAACACAACATCAGCATTATTTATCATTTCTTTTGGAAACGCTAATTCCTGCGCTTCAACACCACCAAGCATACCAATTGGGGTCACATTAATAATAAGCTTAGCTTGTTGGGACGGTATAGTTTGCTCGTTCTTCACCCATTGATATCCATAACGTTTGGCTAATGTTTCGCCTTTGGATTGGTTGCGAGCAGCAATAATACCATTTTTAAAGCCGGCATCATAAAAAGCACCAATTACTGCATTTGCCATACCGCCACTACCTTTTAAAACAAATGGTGTGGTATTATCAATTTTATTTTGGACTATAAGTTTGGCAACGGCAATATAGTCAGTATTATAGGCTTTTAAATAGTGATTGGTGTTAACAATAGTATTAACCGATTGAATAGATTTTACTGAATCATCTAATTCATCAATAAATTCAATGCAAGCTTCTTTATAAGGCATTGAAATAGCACAACCACGGATCGCTAAGGCTTTAATGCCATAAATAGCATCTTTTAAGTTATTAGTGGTAAAAGCTTTATATAAGTAGTTAAGATCGAGTTTTTCATACAAATAATTATGAAAACGAGTACCAAAATTGCTTGGTCTTGCCGAAAGAGACATACAAACAGTGGTGTCTTTATTAATAATTCTTGTCATGACAACAAATCCTTGTGGTATAGTACGATAAATTTTATTTTACCACTTTCTTTATTAACCTGTTATGTGATTATGGTTGCAAATAATACTGGTCCTAAAATACAGCAAGAAAAAGCCACAGTAAGTGTGATGATCTATTTATATTGCCATCAAAATCATCACACACCTCGCAATCAGTTATGTAATGAATGCCATGATTTGCTAAATTATGCCATGGCACGCCTAACCATGTGTCGCTTTGGTGAACACAAAACAACTTGCGAACGCTGTCCAAAACACTGTTATCGCAAAGATTATAAACAAAAAATAAAACAAGTGATGCGTTATGCAGGTCCAAGGATGATTATTCACCACCCCATTATGGCCTTTAGACATATCTATAAAAATTTATTGAGTAAATAGTAAACAGCAGGCTTGTAGTAATAAACAAAAAAGATTGATTAATTTAATATAAATGATGGAATTGAGAGTGTAAATAAAACCTTTTTATGACTTAAAAATGATGTTAAGTTATTAATAGATATATATAAAAATAAAAATTTGTTATTATTAAAAACAAAATTTAAAATAACCCCTTAATCAAAGTTTAGGTAATAACATGTCTATCGCCGTTGTTGAAGTCAATCGTCAAGCAGTTATTCATAATGTTGAATATCTAAAAAAAATAGCGCCAACGAGTCAACTAGTTGCAGTAATTAAAGCTAATGCTTATTCTCATGGTATTGAAGAAATTGCACAGCTATTAATCGATAAAGTCGATTATTTTGGTGTGTCTCGACTTTCAGAAGCAATTCAATTGCGAAATATTGGCATTAATACCCCCATTATGGCTTTGGAAGGGTTTTTCCTGCATGATGATATGTGGGATTTAATCACTTTTAATGTTCAACCAGCCATTCATAGTAAATGGCAAATCGACGTATTGCAGTCATCACCGCTTGAAAATCAAATTATTACATGGTTTAAACTTGATACAGGTATGCATCGATTAGGTTTTAGTCTTGATGAAGCCAAGGACGAATTTTATCGTTTAGCGAATTGTTCTGCGGTTTGTAAACCGATTAATATTATGAGTCATTTTAGTTCAGCTGATGATCTCACTTCAGATCAAACGTTAAAGCAAATAGAACTATTTGATCAGTTTATTGATTCAATTGAGGACAAAACACTGATTGGCAAATGTTCAATTGCCGCATCGGGCGGCACGTTGGCTTGGCCAATGGCTCATCGCGATGCTGTGCGTCCAGGTATCGCTTTATATGGTGTTTCACCTTTTGATGCACCAATTGCTGATTTAAAGCCAGCGATGACATTTAAATCAGAATTAATCGCCGTGCGAAAGCATAAACAAGGCGAATCGGTTGGTTATGGTCAGACTTGGTATTGTGAGCAAGATACACAACTTGGTGTGGTTGCTATGGGGTATGGTGATGGTTATCCAAGAAATATCCCACAAAATACCCCAGTTTTGATTAATGACCGTAAAGTGCCCATTGTTGGGCGAGTTTCAATGGATATGATTGTGGTTGATTTAGGCATCAATAGCCTTGAAAAACCTGGTGATGAAGTCATATTTTGGGGGGCAGAACTCCCCGTTGAAGAAATCGCAAAGCACACAGGAATTAGTGCTTATGAATTAATAACGCGCTTAACTTCACGCGCAAAAATCCACTATATTAGATAAATAAGTTATGATTAAAAAGATATTTTTATACACTTTACTCACCCTAATCTTAATTGTGGGTGGTTCGATTAGTATTGGTTATTATTTTTTACAGCAGTTTTCTAAACAGCAAATGCAAGTCACTAACGAAAACCAGATGTTTGTTTTGAAAAAAGGCACATCTATGCATCAGTTAGTTGAACAAGTTAAAGAAAGCCAATTGCTCGAAAGGGCATATTTGCTTCCATATTTGTGCAAACTAAACCCATCATTAAGATCCATTAAAGCAGGGACTTATCAATTACACCCTCATATGACAGTTGAAGAGTTTTTGCAATTGTTGGTGTCAGGCAAAGAGAGCAATTTTTCGATTCAATTTGTTGAAGGCAAGCGGGCTAAAGACTGGTTAACTGTCATCCAAAATACCCCATATATTCAACAAACGTTAATAGGTAAAACCGACGAAGAAATTGCTAAACTACTGGGTATTGAAGGATCGATAGAAGGTTGGTTATCACCCGATACTTATCTTTATACCGCCGATACGTTAGATATTAATATCTTAAAACGTGCACACATGACAATGAAAAGTAACTTGCAAAAAATCTGGGATAATCGCGATAGTAATCTTCCTTATCAATCGCCTTATGAACTCCTTATTATTGCATCAATTATTGAAAAAGAAACGGGTATTAATTCCGAAAGGGCAAATGTGGCTTCAGTATTTGTTAATCGCCTAAAAAGCAAAATGAAGTTACAAACTGACCCAACCATTATTTATGGTTTAGGTGATAACTACAAAGGTACCATTAGGCGAGTTGATTTGACTGATACCCAAAACCCTTATAATACCTATGTCATTGAGGGACTTCCTCCAACACCAATTGCAATGCCAAGCCTTGCTTCACTTGAAGCAGCAGCGCATCCAGCTAAAACCAATTATCTATTTTTTGTTGCGAATGGAACCGGTGGGCATACCTTTTCAACCACTTATAGTAACCATCAACAAGCGGTGAATGTATATAGACAGTTATCGAATAGTGGAAATTAACCCAAAAACTTTAATAAAATCAATACCTTTTCTGGCCGATTTTTATTGTATCCTTTTGGTATTAGTTATTGATATACATTAGGGAACCGCATATAAATGCGGTTCTTTTATCTTGTTAATTTACGATAATTCATCAAGTTGTTTAATAAGATTGAGCAGATGATTAACATCTTGCTCTTGCTCTTTTAGTGCTTCTTCAAAATAAGGGTGTAGAGCAAATTTTGGCAAATTTGTTTTGGCATCAATCATTGCTTGTATTCGTGGAATAAAAATCCACTGTAACCATTCGTGTGCTTGCATGGTGTCGATAGCAAAAGGTTCTTGGCTTAAAAAGGCATCGGGATTTGGCGGTGTGGTTTGCCATAGGTCGATTTTTTGCAATTCTGCCATAATTTTTTCAAGTTGTTTGAGTAACATGTCTGTTTGTGATTTTTGTGCAAGCAAATTTTGATAATATTGCCAATCAAAACAAGGACCAGGATCGGTTTTGCGATCGGGCGCTATGTCGCTATGACCTGCGATGTCTTTGATAGCATAAGTCTGTTGTAATAATAACGTGATGTTTGCTAATTGTTGATATTGTTGCTCGGTAAAATTGTCACTATCACATCCTTCCATTTCAATACCAATTGAAAAATCGTTACAGTTTTCTTGTCCTTCAAATACTGATTTTCCTGCGTGCCATGCCCGTTTATCAAATGGAACAAATTGAATTATTTCACCATCGCGTCGAATAAATAGATGACTGGATACTTCAAGTTGATAAATCGACGTAAAGTACGGATCCTGCTTAGGATCGAGCTTGCCGGTGAATAACTTTTCAACATAAGGGCCACCATATTGATTGGGTGGCAAGCTGATATTATGGATGACAAGTAACGATATCGGTTTATTTGCTGGACGTTCATTATAAAAAGGCGAAACAACCTGCTTTATACCTTGTAACCAGCCATTTACAATTTTTAGGGACATATTGACTCCGACTTATCTAATAAACCGATTCTAATAAACCGATATATGGATTTGTTTTGCGATCTACTTCACGAAAATTAGACATGCAACGTAACAATTAAGTGCATAGTGGATTTTGCATTCCAACCTAGCTATTTCGTTATTATTTCATTTTTTTATCTTGTTATAAAGAATCCTCTATTAAATAACTAACTGAAAAATTGAGGTGTTTATGTCCAATCAATCAGGTTTCTCATTATTTGAATTGATGATCGCCATTGTTGTGATTGCTATCTTAACCGCTATTGGCGTACCAGCCTATCAAGGATATGTAAAAAAAGCTGCGCTGACTGATATGTTACAAATAATGACATCATATAAAACAGCGGTTGAAATTTGTGCTGTTGAACAAGGTGGTTTAACTAACTGTAGCAATGGTAACAATGGTGTGCCAGCAAGTCGAACGTCGAATTATGTAACTTCAATTACAGTCAATAACGGCATTATTACCTTGGTTGGAACCAGTGCTTTAACAGGATTAACAACTACACTAACACCAACAATCAATGCCACTCATGGCAATTTGGATTGGAGCCGTGTGTGCACCACATCACCTGTTGATGCCAGTTTAACCAGTGCGTGTGAAGATATTTTCAAATTTTAATGTTTATATTTAAAAATTAATAGATAAGGAAGCGCCTTTATGCAAGAAGAACAGCTAATTGAAAGTATTGATAAATTACTGCTTGAAGCGTTAAATAAGCGTGCTTCGGATATTCATTTTGAGCCTTACCAACATAGCTATCGTATTCGTATGCGCATTGATGGTGTTTTGCACGATATGTTATCACCCCCACTGGCATTAGCGAAACAGATTACTGCAAGGCTAAAAATTATGTCTAAGTTAAATATCGCCTCAAGATGGCCAACTTATCATTGACCTCTATACCATGCGTAAAGATATCTTATATGAGATTTTTTTAGAAAGATTCATTAATTTTTTATCGTGAATTTTATTGAAAATAAAAATGCTAGAAAAGATATTTGTGATAAAATTGCGGAGATGGGCGCTATATGGTCTTATTTTTGTGAAAAAGTCTGGTTATATAAATGCTATTATAGTGTTTTTTATGGAGTATTACTTATACTCAGTAGCATAACACTTAAAAATAAGTAATGGGAGAGCTTATATGTGGTTACTATTTTTACTCGGTTTACTTATGTTTATTTTCACTTTATGGTGTATTAAAGTAACTAAACCAACGAAAAAAAAATAGTTTTTCGTCTTTACTTATAACTCTATTAACATGTAATAGTCTTTTCTATAAAGAGGTTGAAATGGAGCAAAAATTAATATCATTTATTTTTGTTACAGAAAAAAAAAGATTCATTCGATGGAAAAGACAAGCAGAAAAAAACAACATTACGTTACAAGAGTGGATTATTAAAAAGTTAAATTCTGATGTGAAAGTAGTTTATAAAAAAGTAAAATTACAAAAAGATATTCCAAAAGACGAACAATGGTTTATAAGATTATCGACGAAATCTGAATTCAAAGGATACTGGGTTTATTGCTCACGGTCAGATGAAAAAAAACTCGTAGAATGGATAACTTGTAAATTAGATTCATAAACAATAAATTTTTTCCTTAAAAAATTTGAGTATTAACTCTTTATCTATTTGTCGTCGTCTCTGCATTTCTATTATTCTATCACCTCATTATGATCATGATCGTGAGGTTCAACAGATCTCTTCAGCCTTGTGCAAATGATTGTGGGTATTGAGCAAGGATATTTTATACCTTGTAACCAGCCATTCATAATTTTTAGGGGCATATTAACTCCTGTTTACGAATAAACCGATTCTAATAAACCGATATATGGATTTGTTTTGCGATCTACTTCACGAAAATTAGACATGCAACGTAACAATTAAGTGCATAGGGGATTTTGTATTCCAATCTTGCTATTTCGTTATTATTTCATTTTTTTATCTTGTTATAAAGAATCCTCTATTAAATAACTGACTAAAAAATCGAGGTGTTTATGTCTAATCAATCGGGTTTTACATTATTTGAACTGATGATCGCCATTGTTGTCATTGCTATCTTAACCGCTATCGGCGTACCAGCCTATCAAGGATATGTAAAAAAAGCTGCGCTGACTGATATGTTACAAATAATGACATCGTATAAAACAGCGGTTGAAATTTGTGCTGTTGAACAAGGTGGTTTAACTAACTGTAGCAATGGTAACAATGGTGTACCAGCAAGTCGAACATCGAATTATGTAACTTCAATTACAGTCAATAACGGTATTATTACCTTGGTTGGAACCAGTGCTTTAACAGGATTAACAACTACACTAACACCAACAATCAATGCCACTCATGGCAATTTAGATTGGAGCCGTGTGTGCACCACATCACCTGTTGATGCCAGTTTAACCAGTGCGTGTGAAGATATTTTCAAATTTTAATGTTTATATTTAAAAATTAACAGATAAGGAAGCGCCTTTATGCAAGAAGAACAGCTAATTGAAAGTATTGATAAATTACTGCTTGAAGCGTTAAATAAGCGTGCTTCGGATATTCATTTTGAGCCTTACCAACATAGCTATCGTATTCGTATGCGTATTGATGGTGTTTTGCACGATATGTTATCACCCCCACTTGCATTAGCGAAACAGATTACTGCAAGGCTAAAAATTATGTCTAAATTGAATATTGCTGAACATAGATTACCCCAAGATGGGCAACTTGTGATTGACCGTTATACCATGCGTATTGCCACTTTACCCGTCATGTATGGTGAAAAAATTGTTTTAAGAGTTATGGATAACCATGAATCAGAACTAACAATTAATGACTTAGGATTAACAGATGCTGACCTTTTAACATTCAAGCAAATTTTAAACTATCCGCAAGGTTTGATTTTAGTTACTGGACCAACAGGTAGTGGTAAAACGGTAACACTATATAGTGGATTAAAGCGGTTAAATAAAACTGAACGTAACATTTGTAGTGTTGAAGATCCCATTGAAATTCCCTTAGATGGCATTAATCAAACTGCGATTAATCTTAAGGCAGGTTTGACGTTTGCTATAGTATTGCGTGCCTTACTACGGCAAGATCCTGATGTAATGATGATCGGTGAAATTCGCGATCGTGAAACTGCCGAAATAGCAATCCAAGCTGCGCAAACTGGGCATTTAGTGTTATCTACATTGCATACTAATTCAAGTGTCGAGGCAATAACACGATTAAAGCAAATGGGTATAGAAAATTATCTATTGTCATCAAGCTTAAAATTAATCATTGCTCAGCGGTTAGTTCGAAAATTGTGCCCACATTGCAAAGTTGTGGCAAGTGATTTGGTTAAGTTAGATAATGAATACGAACCCCATTATTTAGCTTCAGGATGCCAAAACTGTATTGGTGGTTATAAAGGACGAATTGGGTTATATGAATTTTTAGTTATCACGCCCGATATTCAACAGCAAATATTAGTCAATCAGGCTATTTCTTCTTCCAATATGATTTCACTAAAAATGGCTGGACAAAAATTAGTGAAGCAGGGCGTGACGACGTTAACTGAATTAAATCGAGTTTTGGGTGATACCGCATGAAACGGCTCTATTATTGGTATGATGTCGATTTTAATCAACACAAAATTATCGCCGAATCATCACAGGCTGTTAAACGGCATTTATTGTTGCAAGGTAAAATCGCCATTAAGATTAAAGCAGGTAATATTATTACCGCACATAGTTTTAATCGTACTGATTTGCTGATGATTACTAAACAATTAGCGACGATGTTAAAAGCTGGATTATCTATTATTGATACATTGCAATTACTTGCCCAAGAGCAAACTAAACCTCACTGGCAATATTTGTTACTTGATATTAAGCAACAAATAGCTAAAGGCGAATTTTTATCCCAAGTATTACGACAACATTCTTCGGTATTTTCTGCCCTGTATTGCGAAATTATAGCAACAGGCGAACTGACAGGACAGCTTGATGAAAGTTTTGAGCAGTTAGCTGTATTGCTTGAAAAATCAATTAAACTACAAAAAAGTCTGAAAAAGGCAATGCGTTATCCACTGTTTTTATTATTGGTTGCTGTAATTGTAAGTTTGGTGATGTTGTTGTTTGTTTTGCCAAAATTTTCGGATATTTATCAAGATTTCGATGCTCAGTTACCTGCTTTTACACAAGGTGTTATTGATTTTTCCAATTATTTGCAACAAAATTGGTTAATTGGGTGTGTGATTTTTTCTATTAGCTATTTTTGTTATCAACGCTATTTAAAAGTACACTATCGCCATAAAATCGAAAAGATAATAATCAAAAGTCCTTTTATTGGTCCAGTGATCAAAACTAGCTGCTTAACGCAAATTTTTCAAACCATTGCGATCACCCAAAAAGCAGGCATACCATTATTAGCAGGTTTAGCTGCAGCGGCGAATACCACTTATTATTGCCTTTATCGTGATAGCCTTTCGAAAATTATAGCTAGTATTGAGCAAGGACACTCATTTAGCCATGTATTGCATCAGCAATTACACTTTCCTAGCTTATGTGCCCAGCTTATTCGTGTGGGCGAAGAGTCAGGCACATTAGATTTAATGCTTGATAAGCTCGCTAACTATTATCAAGAACAAAATCAAACCTTAACCGATAATTTATCACAAGCGTTTGAGCCATTATTAATGTTAGTATTGGCCTTGATTATTGGCAGTCTAATTGTGGCTATGTATTTACCGATATTTCAAATGGGCGAAGTGATTCACTAATGTTAGCATTTATCATTATTTGTTTAGGACTTTGTGTTGGTAGTTTTATTTATGTTGCATATTGCCGTTATTTGCCAACAATTACATCATGCCAATATTTATACCGTATTTGTGTTTATCGATCCGCTTGCTCGCACTGTCATCATCGACTTAATGCTTGGCAATTAATCCCCATTGTTTCTTGGCTGATATTAAAAGGACGTTGTCATTACTGTAACACTAAGATTTCATGGCATTATCTTATTGTCGAATTATTGATCTCGGCTTTATTTGTTATTATCTATTTTGATTATGGTTTAAGTTATCAAAGTGGCATTTTAATGCTACTTGGTTGCTACTTTTTGCTGTTAGCTTTAATCGATTTTAAATACTTTTTATTACCTGATTTGTTTACCCAACCATTGATGTGGTTTGGTGTAATACTTGCCTATTTTAACATAACTAACATCAGCTTAACTGATTCATTACTTGGTATCTTTTTGGGGTATTTATTATTAAAAGTGCCTGCTAGTTTATTTTATTTAGCTTTCAAAAAACAAGGACTAGGTGGGGGGGATATTAAATTATTGGCGGCATTAGGCAGTTGGTTACCTTATATTGAGTTGCCTATATTGCTATTTTTTGCCTCGGTATTAGGGATTTTATATTGCCTTTTTTTGCGGTATGTGCTGAATAAAAACACCTTAAAAGGTATTCCTTTTGGACCGTTTTTGTTAATTTCTGGTTATGTGATGGTTTATTTGGGTCAAAGTGTTTCAAAAATATTGCTATTTACGTCGCTTTTGATTAATTAATCATGTATCAAAAGCACATCAAGTTGTTACCCCTTTCAATATTAGCAACATATAACTAAAATTGATATTCATAGTAAAAATAGTTATTTTTATAAAAGTGAAAATCGCGTTATAGTACCAACAAGATCAGCTTGTTGTGCTGTAATCAGTCACTACTTAAGGAATTATTTATGATATCAAATAGCATTAATGAACTAAAAAACGAAATGGAAATATGGCGCCACCATATTCATGCTCATCCTGAAACCGCCTTCGAAGAAGTTAACACAACACAATTTATTATTGAAAAACTCCAGTCTTTTGGGATTACTGAACTGTATACCCATTTTGCCCCAACGGGCGTTGTTGGTATTATCAAAGGTCAGCAAGAAGGGCGGTGGATTGCGCTAAGAGCGGATATTGATGCATTAGATATTATTGAAGAAAATAACATCGAATATTGTTCGACGATTCGTGGCAAAATGCACGCTTGTGGACATGATGGACATACTGCTATGTTACTTGGCACAGCTAAGTATTTAAGCGAACATCGCGATTTTGCAGGAACTGTTGTTGTTATTTTTCAACCAGCCGAGGAAAACGAAGGTGGAGCACGAGTTATGGTTGAAAATGGCTTATTTGAGCAATTCCCAATTGAAGCGGTGTACGGTATTCATAATCAACCTAACATGGCATTAAATCATTTTTATATTAATCATGGTCCAATGATGGCGTCGTATGATGTGTTTGAAATTAAAATTACTGGCGTGGGTGCGCATGCGGCTGCTCCTCATCTTGGTAAAGATACGATTTTAACTGCTACACAAATAGTGAATAGTTTGCAAAGTATTGTGAGTCGTAATACTGATCCGCTAAGTTCGTTAGTGGTTAGTGTGACTCAAATTCATAGCGGTGATACTTGGAATGTGTTACCTCAAGAAGCGGTGATTCGTGGTACAGTTAGGACATTTAGTGCTCAAGTACAAGATATGGCTGAACAACGAATTAAACAAATTGCAACTGGCATTGCCACAACATTTGAAGCTAAAGCCGAAGTGGATTATCAACGTCGTTACCCTGCAACAATTAATTACGCAAAACAAGCTGATATTGCAATTGCCGCCGCTAAAAAAGTTGTTGGGCAAGATAACTTAGTTATTGATCCGCTTCCTTCAATGGGATCAGAAGATTTTGCCTTTATGTTGCAAAAAATACCAGGTGTATACGTTTGGTTGGGTGCAGGAAAAGGTGCTAACTTACATAATCCCGCCTTTAACTTCAATGACGAAGTATTAGCAACGGGTGTAAGCTATTTTGTTGAAATTGTTAACCAAGAATTGGCTAAGTAACGAACTAACTAACTATAAGTAGTTAACTAAGTGATTAAGCTACTAGCTGAAACGGTAGATACATAAAACTGCCGGAATAAACATTAATTTATTCCAGCAGTTTTAGCTAAATAACAGATTAAAACATCAATCGGCTATTGTCATTACCGTAGATTCTAAATACGGTATTTAAATCAATTCCATTATTTAGTACAACTTGGACACAAATGCTGTCTTTGTCATCTAGTCTTGTTGCAGCTAATACTAAGCCGCCTTCTCGCCAACCACCAGTAAGTTTGTATTCAAGTGTACTTCCCACTTTGGGCAGAACATTACTTGTTCCTTTAATAACATACATACCGCGTGTATTTGCACCACGAAACTGCGCTCTAGCAACCATTTCTTGCCCGCAATAGCAACCTTTGTCAAAGCTGATTGCATCATATGATTGTAAATTGCAAGCTTGTGGTAATAAAATGGCCATATTGATATCATCAATAACTGGATAACCAGCCTGAAAATCAAGTTTTAACCAGTCACTACATGGATTCAAATCATTTGGAATTGATTCCGGCGTTATCATAATGACGCGTGTTTCAGGTAAAGGTAACTTGATGTAGGTGATGTTATTTTCAGTTAAACAGCTTTTATCAATTAATTTAGCTTTAATTGCAGCTGGTATGGCATCGTCAACCAATCCAACCATATTTAAGTCTTGGACTAGTTCGATAGATACCTTAGAAAAAACGGCATATTTTGCTAGCTCAGCAACCTGTCTTTTTGCAACGCTTTTACGTTCAATGTAGTAAATATCGTTACCTCGTTGAAATAACAATAACGTACTCCACATTCTGCCTTTACTGTCACAATGAGCAGCATAGAGTGTAGCGTGTTCTGAAAGGCGGTTAATATCATTGGTTATTTGTCCTTGCAAAAAAACACGGTTATCGTCCCCTGAGACTTTAACCAATTGCCAGTCAGCAAGAGAAGTCGGTTTAGAAGAAATATTGCTCATATTTGTACCTTTAGGTAATGAAGGATTCCAGTACTGTTATATTTAGAAATGCTTAAGTTCTGAGTGTATATAAAAAACCAAAAAATAACAATAAAATCAATTAGCGATATTTAAGAAATTAATTTTATTTGTAGATGTTCCTCGCCCAAAAAGTGGACAAAAGTCGCCTCTATGATATAAACAAAAATCATAGGAGACAAATATCATGGTCAAAAAATTTAGTGCCGAATTCAAATAACAATCAGTTGATTATGCGTGATCTTATCAGTAAGCTTGCCAACCATTTAGGTTTGGGTAGATCAACTCTATATAAGTGGATTAGGCAACTGTCCCCCAATAAAAACAGACGTCGAGAGTTAACGGCTGAGCAACAACGGATTATGGCGTTAGAAAAATAAATTGTATTTTTTTATACTAATTATTAATAATATAACACGCTACGCAAAAACACCAATTACAAAAAACAAAATGTAGATATTCAAACATATCGGATAACTATTTTAAATTATAGGTATTTATAGTTATCAATTCAGTTTATTTTTTAGCGATAAAAACTGCTCGTACTGGAGCAGGGTAGCCTTCAATGGTTTTGCTTAAATCATTTGAATCTAAAAAATCAGCTAGTGAATCAGAACTCATCCATTCTGTTTTTCTTTGTTCCTTTAAACTTGTTGGTGATATATCGACCATTTTTACGTCCGAAAATCCACATTTGCATAACCAGTTAATCATTGTTGGAACGGATGGAATAAAGTAAACATTACGCATTTGTGCATAACGCTCCCCAGGCATTAATGCTTGATGTAATTCACCATCAATGACTAACGTTTCGAGAACTAATTGTCCACCGTCAACAAGTTGATCTTTTAATTGATAAAGGTGATCGAGTGGCGATCTTCGATGGTATAATACTCCCATTGAAAATACAGTATCAAAGGCATTAAGTTTTGGTAGTTGTTCAATTCCAAGAGGTAATAAATGAGCTCGCTGATCATTACCTAGCAGTTTGCGAATTGCTTCAAATTGGCATAAATAAAGCGCCATAGGATCGATTCCAACAGCGAGTTTGGCTCCTGCACCAATCATCCGCCATAAATGGTAACCACTGTTGCAACCAACATCTAAGACGGTTTTCCCTTCTAAATTATCTATATAATTAATTAACCGTTCCCATTTCCAATCTGAGCGCCATTCAGTATTAATATCAATACCATACAAGTGAAAAGGGCCTTTACGCCAAGGCATCATATTTTTTAGTAATTGGGTAATTCTTTGTTGTTCGCCGGCAGAAAGTGGTTCTTGCGCTTTTACTGTTACGCTATGCAATAAATCAATTTGATAAGGCGTAATAGATGGTAAATGCTTAATGCTATTGAGCCATTGATTAAAGCGGTTATCAATATTCTGTTTTTGCCAGTTTGCGAGTTGTGCTGGCAATACTTCAAGCCAGCTACTAAGTTTATTTTTTGCAATAATCTGGTAAAAATCACCAAAATCAATCATTGTATGTTCCTTGTCAATTACGCTTATATCAAACTGTTATTTTATGGCAATAATCGAGCCAAAATTAAAACATTGAAACCAAGTATTAATGTGGGAGAAACCAGCATCAGCAAGCCGTTTTTTATGAGTTTCAATTGTATCTGTAAGCATCACATTTTCTAGCATATTACGCTTTTGGCTGATTTCCAGTTCACTGTAGCCATTAGCTCGTTTAAAATCATGATGCATATTAAATAGCAGCTCATCGATAGTGGAATCATTAAAGCTAAATTTTTCAGATAGTACCAAAATGCCATTTGGTTTTAACGCATTATAGATATTATTTAAAACACGTTGACGATTTTCCGGGGTTAAAAATTGTAAGGTGAAATTGAGTACAACCATTGATGCATTTTGCATGTTAATATGACAAATATCATCACAAATTACATCTACAGGGGTGTTTGCTTTGTAAGATTCGATGTGTCGTTTACAACGCTCAACCATTGGTAAAGAATTATCAATGGCAATTATTCGACAATTTTCTTGATTGACATTACGACGAATAGAAAGGGTTGCCGCACCTAAAGAGCAACCTAAATCATAGATCATCGAGTTTGGTTGGACAAACCGTTTTGCCAACATTCCGATCATTGAAATAATATTGGAATAACCAGGAACAGAACGTTGAACCATATCCGGAAAAACCTCGGCGACTTTTTCGTCAAAAGTCCAATCCCCTAATTTTTCGACGGGTACGCTGAATAATTGGTCTTTTTTGAGATCCATAAAAGTTAGTGGTACGATAAAAAATAATTCTGTTATTATATCATTTTTTGTATTCAATTGTTCTAATAATTATGGGATTTATTAATTTTGCTGTTCCTTTTATAGCCATTATTATCTGTATTTTAATGGCTGTGTATTTAGGGAAAAGATGGTTATTTTGGTTTAATTTTCATTTAACAGGTTATTATAAAACCATCTATTGGGTGGTTGTTGTGACCGCAGGATTATCTCTCGTACTTTCTAGGGTATTTGACGGTACTTTTAATAAACTATCTCTGGTTTTTAATTCTATTTTTGCAGTAGTGCTGTGTAGTATTTTTACACTATTGATTTTTGATGCAATCTATCTGTTTAGTAAAAGAAAATTAAAACCTAATTTATGGCTTAAAATTGTTTATATAAGCGCTGTTTTGTCACTATTTTATTGGGGCCATAAAATGGCAATTAGTCCAAAAAACGTTTATTATCAAGTAAAAATTGACAAACTAGCCCATGTTGAACAATTACGTATTGTGCAGCTTAGCGATATTCATATTAATGAATTAACGTCGACTGAATTTATTCAGCAAATGATTGATAAAGTAAACCAATTAAATGCTGATTTTATTGTCATTACTGGTGATACATTAGATAAACGTTTAGCACCTTTTATTGAACATGGTTTTGATAAGCAATTGCAACAACTAAAGTCAAAATATGGCACTTATGTTATTTTTGGTAACCATGAATATTTAAATACTAGAAAACAAAATAATCGTGAAGAAGATATTATTCATGCTTTTAAACAAGCAAATATGAAAGTTTTGAAGGATGATATTGTCTATCTAGATGATGTGGGAATTACATTAATTGGGCGGGATGATTTTTCTTCTGTACTCTATGATGTGAAAAGAGCAACATTGGACGAGCTGATGATGTTTGCAAATACAAGTGCCCCTATTATTTTACTAGATCACCAACCCAAAGATCTTACTGAACCAGAAAAACTAGGTGTTGATTTAATGATTTCTGGGCATACTCATGCTGGGCAAATATTTCCTATCAACTTTATCGAAAAGTTAATATATAAAAATGCTTATGGTCTATATCAAAATGAAGAGCAACATTTTACTAGTATAGTCAGTAGTGGGTATGGATTTTGGGGACCACCCATTCGCTTAATGACTCGTTCCGAAATTGTGGTGATTGATGTTGTATTTGAAAAGCACATACAATAAATTAACTTATCTGAATAGGAATTTGACTTTGTCTTATCAACTTATTATTAATGATGATCAATTAGCTGATTATTGTTCTAAAATCGAAAATAGTTCGGCGATTGCGTTAGATACTGAATTTATTCGAACTCAAACCTTTTATCCTCATTTAGGGCTGTTACAAATATTTGATGGAGAACATGCGGCATTAATTGACCCCATAGCAATCAATGATTGGAAGGATTTTCTAATCATTTTAAGCAATCCTAAAATTGAAAAATATTTTCACTCGTGTAGCGAAGACATCGAGGTTTTTCTCCATTATTTCGGAATAGTACCCACTCCTATTATAGATAGCCAAATATTGGCTTCGTTTTTAGATAATCCACTTAGTTGTGGTTATGCTAGTTTAGTAAAAAAATATTTAGAGATAGAGCTTGATAAAAGCGAAACTCGAACAGATTGGTTAAAACGCCCATTAACTGAAAGACAATGCGAGTATGCCATAAATGATGTGTTATATCTTTTTCCCTTAATAAACATTTTAAAATCACAATTAAGCGCAAACAATTATTTACAAGCAGCTTATCAAGAGTGCCAAATGGCAGTTATGCGTAAATGTGAAGTTATGGACCCCAAAGATGCTTATTTAAATATTAAAAATAATTGGCAACTAAAAGGTAAAAGTTTAGGACGATTATATAAATTAGCTAATTGGCGATACAAGTTGGCCAAAGAACAAGATATTGCTTTGAATTTTGTTATACATGAAGATGCATTATTTAAAGTTGCACGTTATTCACCTACATCATTAGCTGAACTTAATAAGTTAGGCATGAAAGGGAAGGAAATTCGTTTGTATGGACAAACAATTTTAGCTATTTTATCTGAATCAATACCCGACATTCCACCTGTATTTAAGGTGAGTAGTTACCCTAATTATAAGTATATTTCTGATAAATTAAAGGAAGCGGCTAGAGAACTAGCTAAGCAGACTGGACTTAATCCTGATTTATTAATTTCTCGTCGGTTAATTAATCAATATGTAAAATGGCAAACTAATAAAAACGATGATAAGCCTGAAATATTAATAGGCTGGCGAAAAGCTTTATTTGAAAAATATTGTTTTGACATTGATGATGCTTAGTATTTTTATTGAGAGCAATTGCCAATCTTAAATATGATTGGCTTTTTGGGGAATACACATCATTTTAAAATGTAGTTTATGCAAGCTCACTTAGCATTGATTCAACAATAAGTGATGATTGTGCAGCTGCTAATTTTAAAAATGATTCAAAATCAACGGCGGACTCATTATCACCATTATCTGAAATAGCTCGAACGACAACAAAAGGGACTTTAGATAACCAACAAACATGACCAATAGCTGCTGCTTCCATTTCAACAGCGATTGCATCAGGAAAGGTTTGTTTTATTTTTTCCAATGTAGCTTTACCATTGATAAATGCATCGCCGCTACCAATTGATCCTTCAATCGCATTAACACCATGTTTTTTTATACAACTTTGGGCGAGTGATTGATATTTTTGATCTGCCTTAAATGTAACAGGGCAACCCGACATTTGTCCAGGTTTGTAACCAAAAGCCGTTAAATCAACATCATGATAAAAAACATCTTTTGAAACAATAATATCACCAATATTAAGAGTAGCAGATAACCCTCCAGCTGATCCCGTGTTGATAACTGCATCGACTTTATAGTTATTTAATAGTACAGTAGTGCCTGACGCTGCAGCAACTTTACCAATACCCGATTGAAGCAAAACTATGTCACATCCTGAAATTTTTCCAAGATGAAAAACATAACCTAAATGATGTTCAACGTGGTAATGAGTAATTTTACTTTTTAATATGGCTACTTCTTCTTCCATTGCTGCAATAATGGCGATTTTCATAGGATCCTCTTGGCTTATTTGCATAACTTGAATTTAGATGTGCTATCATAATTGCTAGAGATAAACTTGACAATATATGAATTAACGGAGCTATAAAATTGCGAACTATTTTTATTACGGGCTGTTCGAGTGGAATAGGTTTAGTGTCGGCCATTGCCTTAAAAAAACGAGGGTATCGCGTTATTGCGTCATGTCGCAGACTATCTGATCAAAAAAAACTTATTGAGCAAGGTTTTGAAACAGTTTTGCTTGATTTAGATAATCCCGACTCAGTTGACCAAGCAGCTCAGGAAGTTTTAACCTTAACAAATGGTAAATTAGATGCATTATTTAATAATGCAGGTTTTGGTGTGTATGGGCGATTAAATACTATTAGTCGTGAGCAGTTGGAATCACAATTTTCAACTAATTTCTTTGGGATTCATCAATTAACTCAACTGTTACTTCCTGCGATGCTTGAACAAAATGAAGGACGAATTATTCAAACAAGTTCAATTGTTGGTATTATTGCTACTCCTGGTCGTGGTGCTTATTCTGCAAGTAAGTATGCATTAGAAGCGTGGTCCGATGTACTAAGATTAGAATTAGCTAATACCAATATCAAAGTTAGTCTGATTGAACCTGGACCATTAAAAACGTATTTTTCAAATAATGTTAATCAAACAGAAAAAGAAAATATTGTAAAAAACCCACCTATTGCCAAACGATTTACGTTACCACCAGAAGCCGTGTTACCTTATTTATTTCATGCGCTTGAAAATAAAACCCCTAAAATACGTTACAGGGTAACAAAAATAACTAAAATTGCTGCCATTGCTAAACGTTTGCTTCCAGATAGATTAATGGATAAAATTTTAAAGAATAAATAACCATATACCTAGGACATAATATGCAAAACCAATTTATTTTTGATGTTAATGAACAAAATATTCAAGAGATTATAGAAAGATCCTTTCAATCCCCTGTATTGTTTTATTTTTGGTCTGCAAGAAGTCCAAATTATGAAGCAATGACAAACGTATTGACAAAATTAGCTAATGAACACCATGGTCAATTTATTTTAGCTAGCCTTAATTGTGATGAAGAACAAATGCTAGCAGCTCAATTTGGTTTAAGAGCAATTCCAACTGTTTATCTTTTTCAAAATGGTCAACCTGTTGATGGTTTTCAAGGCCCACAGTCAGAAGAAACGATCAAAGAATTTTTAATAAAGTTTTTACCTAACGAAGATGAACTAAAACTTATTGAGGCAAAAAACTTATTTAATGAAGCAAAATATGAACAAGCATTACCTTTATTAAGACAAGCTTGGAAAGCGCTTACTGATCATCTTGGGAAAACAAGAACAGATATTGCTTTAATGCTAGCAAAATCACAAATAGAACAAAAACAATTAAGTGAAGCTAAAGATGTGCTTGCAACAATTCCTCTACAAGATCAAGATTCCACTTTTCATGGTTTACAAGCTGAAATCGAGTTACTTGAACAAGCAGCAAATTCACCTGAATTGCAATTATTACAAGCTGAACTAGCTAAGCAACCTGATAATGTTGAACTTATGATTCAGTTATCATCTCAATTAATGCAAGTTGGACGTCATGAAGAGGCATTAGAGTTATTATTTAAACCACTTACCCAAGATCTTAATGTAGGCGAAGGGCAGGTGAAAAAAACATTACTTGATTTGCTAGCTGCTCTCGGCACAAGTAATCCATTAGCAAGCTCATATCGCCGTAAACTTTATACTTTATTGTATTAAAGTTTATTAAATGAAGAGATTCAACAATAAGCTATTGTTGAATCTTTTTTTATTTAGTGTTCAATAATACGAGGGAAGTTTTCATTACTACGCAATGTTAAGACTTCAACTCCATTGTCAGTAACTAAAATAGTATGCTCATATTGAGCGGAAAGCCCATGGTCTTTAGTTTTGACTGTCCAACCATCTTTCATAGTACGAGTACGCCAATCACCTGTATTTATCATTGGTTCAATCGTAAATGTCATCCCTGGTTTTAAAATGACACCGCCATCATCAGCATCATAATGTAAAACTTGAGGCTCATCATGATATACCTTGCCAATACCGTGTCCACAATATTCACGAACAGATGAAAATCCAAATTTATCGACATATTTTTGGATTGTTTTACCAATTTCTTTTAGACGAATACCTGGTTTTATAATTCTGATCGATTCATATAAGCTTTCTTGTGCTACTTGACACAGCTTTTCACCAACAATTGTCGGTTTACCTGCTATGTACATTCTTGATGTATCACCATGATAACCATCTTTAATCACGGTTACATCAATATTAAGGATGTCACCATCTTTTATTTTTTTATCAAAACTTGGAATGCCATGACAAACCACATCATTAATTGAAATACAACTTGTATGTCGATAACCGCTATAACCAATATTTGCAGGAATCGCTTTTTGAACATTAACGATATATTCATAGCAGATTTTATCCAGTTCTCCAGTACTAATACCTGGCTTAACATAGGGTTCAATCATTTCTAATACTTCAGCAGCAAGCTTTCCTGCTATGCGCATTTTTTCGATTTCTTCGGGGTTTTTTAACTTAATAGACATTAAATTTTTCCTATAATGTTGATGGCAATATCCTATCATACAGCTGTGTTTCGTCAAATCATAACAGATGATTAACTACACATTTTATCTATATTCTTATAATTTTTTTGTAAAAAGTTTTCTGAAAAACATGTGTTTTAGTATAAAATTCGAAACTATTTATTATATTAGTTCAATTTTATATATAATATATTTATTATAAAAAAGGCCTTAATCATAATGCAATGTCACTTTTATCAACAAAAAAAATGTTTGTCATGTCAATGGATAAATCACCCTTATCAAACACAATTAGAACAGAAACAAACAACTCTGATTCAGCAACTAAGTAAATTTAATCCTATAGAAGTGAAAAAGCCTTTTGCCAGCAAAGAATCTGCTTTTCGTAATAAAGCCAAAATGGCGGTATTAGGTACGGTTGAAAAACCGATATTAGGTGTTCAGACTGGTAATAAGGTAGTTGATCTTTGTGATTGTCCACTCTATTCAAATAATATGCAAAACATTCTGAAAATAGTGAGAACTTATATCAGAAAACAAGGCTTAGTACCTTATAATATTAATAAGCGAAAAGGCGAGCTGAAGTTTGTTATTATTACAGAAAGCAGTTGCAATGAGACGAGTAGTTTTATGTTGCGCTTTGTTTTAAGATCACACAAATTTGTCGAGAAAATTAAGCGTTCTTTTCATCAATTGCAAGAAAAAATTCAAAGTCTACAAGTCGTTTCAATTAATATTCAGCCTAATCATTCAGCTATTTTAGAAGGAGATGAAGAGATCGAGCTAACTGAGAATTCCTTTTTATCGATAACTTTGAATGGGATTCCATTGTTTATAAAATCTAAAAGTTTCTTTCAAACAAATACCTATGTTGCTAACAATCTTTACAAGACAGCAAGTGACTGGGTCACAAATTTAAATGTGAAATCTATTTGGGATCTATTTTGTGGAGTAGGCGGATTTGGTTTAAGCTGTGTTAGCCATTCTACTAAAAAAAATATTCAACTAACTGGTATTGAAATTAACTCTGATGCAATTGAATGTGCAACCTTATCAACAGAAAGGCTCGGTTTTAAACAGCTAGTTTTTAAGTCTTTTGATGCAACACAATATGCGATAGCTCAACAAAATGTACCCGATTTAGTTTTATTGAATCCTCCAAGACGAGGGGCGGGAAAGATACTTATACAGTATTTAGAGCAAATGGCTCCTAATTATATTTTATATTCAAGTTGTAACTTATTTTCATTAATTGATGATTTATCATTATTGTCAATTTATCAAATCCAAAAAGTACAGTTATTTGATATGTTTCCACAGACTTCACATATGGAAGTGTTAGTTTTATTACAAAAAAAGTCTAAGTAAGCTAATAATAAAAACAAAAATACTATCTCCTATCTATGAAATAGATATTATTTAAAAGTATAATTAAAATTAGATATTTTTGGGTAAACATAAATAATTACAATTTGTTGAATTACCTCTTTCACAAAATACTACTAATTTTTATTTTAAACGTTATTAAATTAGCCCATAGTTAATACATAAATTATGTTAATATAAAAAATCAAATAACTTCATTTTAAGGAAGTATAAATATGATTCCAGATGTATCAAAAGCACTTAATTGGTTAGAAAAACACTATACCATTTTACAAGGTATTCAACGTGGTGTAGAACGTGAAACTTTACGCATTTTACCTGATGGATCATTATCGAAAGCTTCTTTTCCTTCTAAAATTGGCGCCGCATTAACACATCCATGGATTACCACCGACTTTGCTGAGTCGATGTTAGAGTTTATAACACCTGTTAATACTAATATTGATTATATGTTAACATTTTTACGAGATTTACATCGTTATGCTAGCGTAAATATTGGTGATGAGATGATGTGGCCATTGAGCATGCCATGTTTTGTAGCTAACGAAGATGATATTATTTTAGCGCAATATGGTTCATCAAATGAAGGACTTTTCAAAACGGTTTATCGAGAAGGTTTAAAAAACCGTTATGGTGCAATGATGCAAACGATATCAGGTGTTCATTATAATTTTTCATTACCGATGGCATTTTGGCAAACAAGAGATGGTGTAAAAAATTCAGAAGAGGGTAAGGTTGTTATTTCTGAAGGTTACTTTACTTTGATTCGTAACTATTACCGATTTGGTTGGGTTATTCCTTATTTGTTTGGTGCATCGCCATCAATGTGTTCTTCATTTATTCAAGATCCACAAAAAGCCAAAGCCTTTATTGAACAAACAAATGGCAATTGTTATTTGCCTTATGCGACATCCTTAAGATTAAGTGATATTGGGTATACAAATAACGCACAAAAACAGCTAGGCATTACATTTAACCATTTAGATACATATGCTGAAGGATTAAAACGTGCAACACGAACAAAATCAGCTGAATTTACACAATTAGGCATAAAAGTTAATGGCCATTATCGACAATTAAATGATAATATTTTACAAATAGAAAATGAGTTTTATGCACCTATTCGCCCTAAACGAGTGCCAATGGCACAGGAATTACCTTCTGATGCACTTTTACGAGGTGGCATTGAATATATTGAAGTTCGGGCATTAGATGTTAATCCGTTTTCACCAGTGGGAATTACTGAAGAGCAAGTTCGCTTTATCGACCTATTTTTAATTTGGTGTGCATTAGCCCCAGCCCCTGAAATGAGCAGCCAAGAACTAGAGTGTGCTAAATTAAATTGGAATAGAGTTATCATGGAAGGGCGAAAGCCTGGACTTGAAATTGGTATAGGCTGTGACAGCCATCGAGAACCTTTGGCCAAAGTTGGGCATGAGTTATTTAAAGATTTATTACGAGTAGCTGATGTTTTAGATCATAAGGATGATAAACAACAATATCGGAAAGTTTGTGAACGACTAGATTTAATGTTTGATCAACCTGAATTAACTTTATCAGCAAGAACACTGCAAGCAATAAGTGATTTAGGTACTGCAAAATTTGGTTTAGCTTTAGCAAACCAATATAAAAAACAGCTTCTATCTGAACCTTTATCATTATTAACAGATGGTGATTTTATTCAGCAACGTAATTCATCTATTGAAAAACAAAAAAAGAAAGAGCAGGGCGATACTTTATCTTTTGATGAATACTTAAAACAAAAATTGAACAATAAAAATGTTTAAAAAACGGTGTTATACATTACGATATCAGGCAAGCAACGAGGTTGAGTTGATTTTGCCTAATCACCCAATAACAATAAATAAACCGTTAATCGAACAATCATCATTTTCGATTTTAGTTTGGAATATTTTTAAACAAAAAAGAGTTGATTGTATTGATGTACTTAAACAATATGCGGATAAAGCTAAACTAATTTTATTGCAAGAAGCCCAGACAACGGCTCAATTACTTAATTTTATTTCACATCATAATAAAATTGCAGATCATGTTCCTGCTTATTGTTTGAATGGCATCTATGCTGGCGTAATGACAATCTCTGATTCATTACCGACCTCAATTTTTTCTTTTAAAGAAAAAGAACCATTAATTCGAGTACCTAAATCTGCTTTGATTACTATTTATCCTATTAGTCATTCCAAACAAAAATTATTAGTTGCAAATATTCATTCTGTAAATTTTAGCATTGGTGTAAAAGTTTATAGACAACAAATACATATGCTATTAAATAGAATAAAGGAACACGATGGTCCAGTTATTTTAGCTGGAGACTTTAATGCTTGGAGCAAGCAGAGAATGAATTTATTATATCAACTTGTAAGTTCAATTGAACTTAAGCCAGTTAATTTTTCAGTTGATATTGATATTCGAAAAAAATTTATGGGTAGACCACTTGATTTTATTTTTTATCGAGGGCTACAACTTGATACAGCTCAAATTATTAAAACAGCAGCATCAGATCATAACCCTTTATTTGTTAATTTTAAATTGGATTTGCATTAGCAAGATTAATGGTTAAGATATCACCCTCTTGTACTTTAGAGTTTTTTAAATTATTCCATTGTAATATATCGGTAATTTTTACACGATAATTTTGAGCTATCGAGTAAAGACTATCTCCAGCTTTAACAAGATAAGCAATCTTTTTTACATTTTTTGGGAAATTAATTCTATTTGTTATACCACTTTTTTGAATTAAACTTGCTCTAAATTCAAATGGCATATTAGGATGTGGTGTATCTTGTAAAAGTTCTGTAATTTCATTTGCAACAAGATTTTCTTTTTGTAATTTTGTAAATAAATCTTTAGCATGAACATAAGGAACAAGTAAATGGAAAGGACCGTTTACTGTTTGTTGCACGTATCCTGCATTGTATGTTGTTAGCTCATCAAGTGAAAGTTTAGAATATTGAGCAATTTTAGCTAATGAAATATTTTTAGATATATCAATCCTAACAAGTGAATTTTCATAATTACAATCAGGTAACTTGATACCATATCGTTTATTATTTTTAACAATATCAATTATAGCTAATATTTTAGGAACATAATGCATAGTTTCAGTTGGCAAATCTAGTGACCAATAATTAACAGGTAGACCTTTTGCCTGATTTTTTTCAATGGCTTTTTTGACTCGACCTTCACCAGCATTATAAGCCGCAAGTGTTAATAACCAATCCCCATTAAAACGGCTATTTAAATTTTGTAACAAAGAAATTGCAGAGTTAGTGGATGCAATAAGATCTCTACGGGCATCAAATGATCTACTTTGCTGTAGCCCATATTCTTTAGCTGTAATTGGAACAAATTGCCATAAACCTGCCGCTTGTGCTGGTGATGTAGCAAGTGGATCATAAGCACTTTCGATAAGAGGAATTAAAGCTAGCTCAGCTGGCAAATTATTTTTACGAAGCTGATTAATAATGTAATAAACATAAGGCTCTGAACGTAAGGCAACCGCTTCAAATCCTTTAGGATTACGCAACAATCGCTCTCTTTCTGCATTAATTCTACTATTTTCAGGAATATTCGCATCAATCTGATTAAGCATATATTGCCATGGATTCTGAGTGATAGACACATAATTACTGGAGCCATTTATACTGTTAGCAGTGTTTTTTGAATATTTTATTCTAACAACAGGGTTATATCGTGGTCCATGATGCTGACATGCGATTAAAAACAAACATAATACTGTAAATATTAATAACTTTTTCATTAGTCCGTAAGTTTTTACCCAAATTAAGTGTGGCATTATACCTAAAAAATGTCCTTTTGGCTTCTAAAAAAAGAAAATAAATCTAATTCATTGTTAAAATTAAATTTATTTTGCAATTTTTGTTCATGACATCTTAAAAATAAGTTAATTTGTTTTTCTTTAGACAAAATAGACGGTAATGTCATTTGTTTTTTCGAAATCAAATTTAAATAATCTTTGATATTTTTATCATCGGGCAACATTTGAAGTGCAAATGCTAAATTTGATAAAGTATATTCATGACTTGCACAGATTAAAGTATTTTCAGGTAACTGTTTTAATTGCTTTAGCGAATCTAACATTTGTTGATAAGTACCTTCAAAAACTCTTCCACAACCAGCCGAAAATAAAGTATCGCCAGAAAATAAATAGGGGCTACAATAATAAGCCAAATGACCAAGAGTATGCCCTGGTACAGCGATTACATCAAAACTAAAATCACCAATATCAACTTTATTTTGGTTAATAAGATAATTAATTGGTAAATCGATCTCATTGGGGCCGTAAACATCAATGTTTTGATATTGTGCTTTTAATTCATACACCCCACCTGTGTGATCAATATGGTGATGAGTAAGTAAAATTCCAAGAGGGGATATTCTATGTTTGTTTATATAATTAATGACAGGTTTGGCTTCACCAGGATCAATAATTATGGCTTGATTGGCTGAATTGGTTAAAATCCAAATATAATTATCTTTTAAAACTGGAATGCAATGAAGTTGATACATATTATTTTTTACCATTATTTATGAGTAATTGATTTAAACCAAAACTTTTTATATAAATATAAGTTGCCTAAAAAGCTACTTTTTATTTTATCAATTCAATTATCCTGCATAGATTGTTCAAATACAGTATCTTGCAAAGTAGGCGATTGAGCTTGTGTTTTGGCTATAATGTCGCAACGTTCGTTTTCAATATGGCCAGCATGGCCTTTGACCCAAATCCACTCAATTTTGTGAGTTTGTACTAATTGATCAAGTCTTTTCCATAAATCAACATTTTTTACAGATTGTTTATTAGCGGTCTTCCAACCATTTTTTTTCCAACCATGGATCCAATTGATAATACCATTACGCAAATATTGGCTATCAGAATATAACTCAATTTGGCAAGGTTGCTTTAATTGTTCTAAAGCGGCAATCGCAGCTAATAATTCCATTCGATTATTTGTTGTTTTAAAAAAACCTTCTGATAATATTTTTTCAATTTGTTTATATTTTAATATAGCAGCATAGCCACCAGGACCAGGATTACCAAGACATGAACCGTCTGTATATATTTCGATTTTTTTTAACATATTGTTGATTCTTTGTAACTATTTAAATTTATTAATTATCTCAATTAAACGGCAAGTTAACGGACTTTAATTTATTTACTATATATTCTATAAATTTAGCCAATTGTCTACTACCTAGATTTAGGTAGGTATCAACATTAAAAGGTTTTAGTGCTAGACTATATCATTAAAAATGCGTTTCCCCAATTGTTGATATAAAAAGAGAAGAAAGTGACACATAATTATACACGACAAATCGTTTTAGATACTGAAACAACCGGTATGAATCAAGATGGCAATAACCATTATGAAGGGCATAAGATTATTGAAATTGGCGCGGTTGAAATGGTTAATCGCCGTTTAACAGGCAACCATTTTCATGTTTACATTAATCCAGAACGCTTAATTGATGAGGGAGCATTTAGTGTGCATGGTATCAGTGATGATTTTGTTAAAGATAAGCCAATTTTTAAAAAAATCGCACATGATTTTATTAAATTTATTGATGGTGCTGAATTAATAATTCACAACGCCTCGTTTGATGTGGGGTTTATGGATTATGAATTTCGTCTTTGTGGGCTAGATTTTAAAACAGCCGATCATTGTCTTGTTACTGATACCTTGTCGACGGCAAGACGGTTGTTCCCTGGTAAACGTAATAATTTAGATGCATTATGCGAACGCTATCAGATAGATAATTCTCACCGAACATTGCATGGTGCTTTATTAGATGCTGAAATTTTAGCTGAAGTTTATTTGGCTATGACTGGGGGACAAACAACTTTATCTTTTAGTTCCGAAGAAAATAATTTATCTTCATCTGAACCAAATGCAATAAAAAGAGTAGAGCGTAGTGGCGTGCCTTTAAAAGTAATAAAAGCAACGGAATATGAACTTTCTGAACATGAATCTGTTTTAAAAAAAATTGATAAAAAAAGTGGTGGAGCATTGTGGAATTTGAATTAATGATTATTTTGCATTCAGTTAATCATTTATTTAAAAAAAATTATTGACGTGAATAAAAATAATCTTTAATATCACGCCTACTTTAATGCTGTAGCATTAAAACTCTCAAACAAAGCGGAGCGGTAGTTCAGTTGGTTAGAATACCTGCCTGTCACGCAGGGGGTCGCGGGTTCGAGCCCCGTCCGTTCCGCCAATTCTTAAAGAATGTTCAACATGACTTGCTATTTTTTATTTCGAAGTAGTTTAATTTCTTTTATTAAATGTAATAAAGTATAAAAGTGGTATAAATTAAATAACGACATCATAAATAATGAAATATTTCTTTGCAACAATATACGCAATATTTTGTTTTTTTATTATATTCGTTTTTTCAACTAACAAACATGAATATTGGTTAGAACTATATCCGGAAGAATTTTTGAATTTATGCATGCTACCAACAGGCAATGATAATGATCCGCAAAGTGATATGTATATAGTGTTAGTTTTTTTACTACCATTATTAATTCCACTTTTTCTATCTAAAAAGAAAGAAAAGTTATTTATCTCAGTTATTATTTTGCTGTTATTCGCATTTTGGGTTTATTCATTTATTATTAGGTTTAGTTGTTAAAAATAACATCCTGTCTAGAAAATATGGAAAATTATTCTATTGAGTTGAATTTATCAATGTTAAAAAAATGGTTTTTTATTATTATCGGTAGTCTTTCATTTATATTGGGAACAGTAGGCATTTTTGTACCACTTTTACCAACTGTACCATTTTATTTATTAACGGCTTATCTTTGGTTGAATAGCTCAGATCGTCTTTACCGTTATTTTACTAAAAGTGGTTATTATCAAGATTATATTCAAAAAATACTAATAGAAAAGGAAATAACAAAATTAAATTTATTAAAAATGATAATCATGATATTTGTTGTTTTACTTATTCCTTTTATTCTTTTTGATTCTTTACATGTCAGAATTATGTTAGCGATAGTATTTTTAGCACATCTTATTTTTGGTTATTCTTATTTTAAAAAAAAGTGATTGCCATTTTGTATTTATGCGATCATAAATACAGGGCAAAATGCCCCGTACTTTTAATATTTATTAGTCAAAGTTAAAGACTCTTTTTTATTTCTATCGCAAGGAGTGGATTCCACATAGCACCAGTTGCACTCATAACAGCATCAGCACCATTTTTTATAAATTGATGATAATGTTCGCTAGAACTAACTCCACCAACGCCCACAATAGCAAAGTTTAAATCCATTTGTTCACGATATTTAGCTAAACGACTTACCATATCTAAACCAGCCCAACGGATTGCGTCACCACAAATACCGCCTTCTTTTCTATTTTCACCTAAAGCAGGGGTTCCTTTAGCATCAACAGGTTTAGCTGATAGTGTGTTGATTGCACTTAAACCATCGATAATAGAGCCTACACGGGTTAATAAAGAAATAATTCTTTCATCATCAGGAAAATAAGCTAACTTTAAGATAAGTGGACGATCAGGTACTTCAGTTTTAATTTCATTAACAATTCGCTCAACTTTATCAACATCAAAGCAAAGTAATTTGCTAGCCCCTTCATTTGGGCAACTTAAATTTGCTTCAAGAATAGGAGCATTTGTTTCGCGGACTAATTTCGCTGCTAAAGCATAATCTTTTTCAATTTCACCGTTACCTTGTGTACCTTGAAAACTACCAATAACACACTGCCCATGCCCTGCATATTTGACTGCATTAGCCATGTCTGGTTGCCAAACATCAGGCGAAAAAGAGGGAACTCCAAACGAATTGGTTATTGACAATGGTTGATTGTAATTGGTATCGGCTAGCACAGTATCTAAATTAGATGATAATTTACCGTTAGGATGGACCGCCAAAACATTCGGTAATGGATGGCATTTATGTCCTTTAGTTCTTACTGTTTTATATACACATAAATCAAATCCATAAGCAAAAGCAGCTTTGATATAATTTGCGTTTAATAACGGGCCTGCTGGTTGGCCAAATGGCAAATTGACTTCAACATTTAAGAATTTTGAAGGTTTTGTTGATATTTGTTGTGCTTTATCTAATTGTTTAAAGAGTCCAAATGGACCTTGAGCATAATTATCTTCGTAACTTATAGTTGGATCATAAAAAGGGGTTAAAGATTTCATACTGTCTCCTGATTGTGCGTGTTCTCAATATAAAATTGATTATTAATATGTAATAAAAGAAAAATAGATAAATATGTTTTTTTAAACCCAAAAAAAAATCCTCCATAAAGGAGGATTAAAAAATAGAATAACTAGAAAATCGAAAGTTGATTTTAACTTCTTAATTGGTATTACAAACATTCCGATACTCTCTTTGCGTTATATTTCAGATTATTTTATCTCAGACAATTTAAAGTTCAACATAAAAATTAAAAAAATATATAACTAAATGAAAAGGTTATAGTGTTTTTTTTTAGATTTTTAATTGTGAGTTTGACAAATAAAGTACGATAAAACATCAAAAATTGGCAGAATTTTATTTTAGTTATATCAATAATTTTCTAATTGACTAATAAAACTAAAAAAGTTCTGTCGAAAAAATGATACTCATCGCTATTTACTATTAGTAAAACAGGTATTAATGAAATTAATGTAATTGGAGGATAATTATTGTTAATGTTATCATTATTGGTAGTTATGAAGATTAGATAATAATGATTAGGTGTATAAAAATGAAAAATGGAAATATTTTTAAGTCGCTAACACTGCCTAATGGCGTTGAACTAAAAAACCGTATCATGATGGCTCCAATGACAACTTGTTCCGGTTTTTATGATGGTTCAGTTACGCATGATTTAATTGAATATTATCAAGCAAGATCAGGAACAATTGGTACTATTATTGTTGAATGTGGATTTGTTGACGATAAAGGGTTAGCTTTTCCCGGCGCTATTGGTTTAGATAGTGATGATAAGATTGAAGGCTTAGCTAAAATTGCTAAAGTGATCAAAGAAAAAGGTTCTAAAGCAATTATTCAAGTTTATCATGGCGGAAGAATGGTTGAACCTAAATTAATTGGAGGACAATCACCAGTAGGTCCTAGCGCTATTGCAGCTCCACGTCCAAATGCGCCTACACCCATTGCATTAACGGCTGAAGAAGTAGATGAAATGATTGATAAATTTGGTCAAGCAGTACGTCGTGCAATTCAAGCAGGATTTGATGGGGTAGAAATTCATGGGGCAAATACTTATTTAATTCAACAATTCTATTCACCTAATTCAAATCAACGAAAAGATAAATGGGGAGGAAGCCGTGATAATCGAACCCAATTCCCTTTAGCCGTTTTAGAAATTACCCACGCTATGGTTAAGCAATATGCAACCCCTGAATTTATTGTTGGATATCGTTTTTCGCCTGAAGAATTAGAAGTCCCTGGAATTCGTTTTGATGATTCCATGTATTTGCTTGAAAAATTGGCTGAAAAGGGGCTTGATTATATCCATTTTTCAATGGGAACAATACTGAGGCCCTCCATTGTTGATACACAAGATCCAACGCCATTAATTAAAAAATATGTGACAATGCGATCTGAAACATTAGCAAAAATACCAGTTGTTGGTGTCGGAAATGTTATTAATCAAAGTGATGTGGAAGATGCCATTAATAGTGGTTATGATTTAGTTGCGGTTGGTCGTGCTTGTATTGCTTATCCCGATTGGATTGACCGTATTGAAAAAGGTGAAAAGCTTGAACTTTTTATCAATAGTGATAAACGTGAAGAGCTAAATATTCCTGAACCTTTATGGCATTTTTCGCTTGTTGAAAGCTTGATTCGAGATGTTAATCTTAATGTCAAAAAGTTCAAACCAGGGAATTACCAAGAGAAAGTTAATGATGAGTCTTCCGAATTTTTGATTAATGTTGAATTAGGAAAAGATTTTATTAAAGATATACAACTAGTTAATGCTCAAAATTTTGATCGAGAAGTATTAAATAATTTTACTGAAATCAAACACCGAATTATTGACTCCAACAGCCCACATGTTGATGCTATTTCAGGCGCTACTACACAATGTGAAGCTTTTAAAAAAGCCGTAACTAAAGCGATGGCCAAATCTAATAAAGAAGCTATTATTGCCGAAGGTGGTGATCCTAATGATCGCGCTTTTGATGTTGTAGTTGTTGGTAGTGGTGGAGCAGGACTTTCTGCGGCGATTCAAGCACATGATCTTGGTGCAAATGTTATTATTGTCGAGCAAATGTCAGTGATTGGTGGTAATACTAATAAAGCTTCGGCAGGTATGAATGCTGCGGAAACCAAATTCCAACAGCTAAAAGGTATTGTAGACAATAAAGAACTCTTTTATAAAGAAACAATGACTGGTGGGAAAAATAAAAATAATCCTGAGTTATTGCATTATTTTGTTGAAAATGCGCCAAATGCGATAAATTGGTTAGATGATAACGGTATTGAATTAAGTGGCATCACCACAACGGGGGGAATGAGCATTGATCGAACTCATCGCCCTGAAAGTGGTGCTGCTGTTGGTGGCTTTTTAATTAGTGGTTTAGTTAAAAATATCAATAAGCGTAATATTGAAGTTATGCTTGATACTGCAGTTACTGAAATTGTAACCGAAAACCATAAAGTTATTGGCGTTAAAGTTTCAGAAGAAGATGGTTCAACTCATTTAATAAAAGCCAAAGCTGTCATTATTGCAACAGGTGGGTTTAGTGCCAATACTACAATGGTTGAAAAATATCGTCCTGATCTTAAAGGATTTGTCACTACTAATCATAAAGGGGCAACGGGTTCTGGTATTATGCTATTAGAAAAACTCGGTGCAGGGACTGTTGATATGGGTGAAATACAAATTCATCCAACCGTTGAACAAACAACGTCGTATTTAATTTCTGAATCTATTCGTGGTGGTGGTGCAATATTGGTATCACAAAAAGGTCAACGATTTGTTAATGAACTTGATACAAGAGACAATGTTTCTGCTGAAATTATCAAATTACCTGAACATTATGCTTATATTCTATTTGATCAACAAGTTCGAGATGAAAATAAATCTGTTGAAGAATATGTTTCAAATGAACTTGTAAGGCAAGCAAATACGCTTGAAGAGTTAGCTCAAAAACTATCGATTGATGGTAACACATTAGTGAAAACGGTTGAGCGTTACAATCAATTTGTGACGACTAAACACGATGAAGACTTTGGTCGAACGACTGGTATGCGTCACCCAATTCAAAAAGGGCCTTTTTATGCAATAAAAATCGCACCGGGTGTCCATCATACAATGGGAGGCGTAACGATTAACACTCAAACACAAGTATTAGATGCTGATAAACAGGTAATCCAAGGTGTATTTGCTGCTGGTGAAGTTGTAGGTGGAGTACATGGCGCTAATCGTATTGGTGGTAATGCTGTTGCTGATATTATTATATTTGGTACACAAGCAGGTAAAAAAGCGGCTGATTATATTAAACATTAATTTGTTACAACTATTTGAGCTTGTTTAGCATGGTAAATGCAAATGAATATACTCAACATTTAATGGGAACAACGGTTTCATTAATGCTTTTAGAGCCTAATGAAACCGCAGTGCAAACTGTTTTTGAGACCATAAAAATACTTGAGGACAAACTAACTGTTAACAAACCGTTATCCGAAGTTATGTCAATTAATTTAGCGGCTGGGCAACATCCTGTTACAGTAAGTCGACCTGTTTTTTCTTTGATTGAACAAGCCCAGAAGATAAGCTTACACTTTAATAGTTGTTTTAATTTAGCTATTGGTCCTTTGGTCAAACTTTGGAAAATTGGCTTTCAAGGTGACCAAATTCCTGCTGCTAGATTAATAAAACAACAACTTTTATTAACAGATCCTAAAAATATTGAACTTGATGCAAATAAACATACTGTTTTTTTAAAAAAAGCAGGAATGGAAATTGACTTAGGTGCCATTGCTAAAGGCTATATTGCTGATGTTGTCAAATCAATTTTGCTTCAATATCAAGTTTACAAAGGGATCATTAATTTAGGCGGTAATGTATTTGCGTTAGGCGCATCCTTAACAGATGATAACGGCTATTGGCATATTGGACTTCGAAAACCATTTTCAACGGATAATAAGTTATCAGGAGTAATTAAAGTTATAGATAAGTCGGTTGTTACTTCAGGAATTTATGAGCGCTTTTTTATACAAAACGATCATCTTTATCATCACATATTCGATCCCCAAACAGGCTATCCATTAGATAATGAATTAGAAAGCGTGACTGTAATTTCAGATTCTTCTTTAGAAGGTGATATTTATTCTACGGTTTTTTATGGATGGGGACTTGATAAGAGTAGAGAATTTTTGCAAAAACGTCCAAATTTATCAGCCATATTTTTGTTAAAAAATAAAACAATAGCATTGGTAAATCCTAATAATTTTATTTTTCAAAAAAGTGATAAACAATACACAATAAAACTAGATTAAACATAAATATAGTAACAAAAAGTCGTCAGGAAACATATTGATTTTATTGAAGTTTTTTGAGATTTATTTTGATATCTTTTAATTAAAAAAACAAGCAATTTCAAATAAAAAAAGGTCAGAAAAGTAATTGATTTTAATTATGTTTTTTAATTTATTATTCAAAATAATAAACTTAATAAATAATCAAATAAAAAATAGAATTAAATCTTAACTTATTAAAAATATTTAAATTCAAAAGGAAAATACTATGAACGTAGTAAAAAAAACACCAGTGAAATGGTTGCCACTCATTATTATTGCGGCAATTTCTGCGATACTCTGGTTATATGTAACGCCACCTGAAGGTATCAGCCAACAAGGTTGGCAAACCAGCATTATTTTTGTGGCCACCATTGCCTGCATCGTAGCTGAAATAATGCCAATTGGAGCTATTGGATTATTAGCAATTACCGTTTTTGCCGTATTAAGACCCTCTGGTGCTGATACAAATGCGGCTGCTATTAAAATTGCCTTAAGTGAATTAAATAGTAGTCTTATTTGGTTGATTGTTATTGCTTTTATGATCGCTCGTGGCTTTATCAAAACAGGACTAAGTAAACGTATTGCCTATTATCTTGTTAAAATTTTAGGAAAAAATACATTAGGGCTTGCTTATGGTTTATCGGTCACCGACATCGCGTTAGCTCCAGCAATTCCCAGTACTACAGCGCGTGCTGGTGGGGTTATTTATCCAATAGCGGAAGCGTTAGCGATTAACTTTAATTCAAGCCCAAAAGATGAATCAAGAAATCGTATTGGTACATTTCTAATGCTAACAATTAGCCATATGAATGACATCACCTCGGCAATGTTTTTAACGGCATTTACAGGTAATTTATTAGCCGCTAAACTAGTTACAACATCATTAGGTATTACATTAGGATGGGGGCAATGGTTTGTTGCTGCCATTGTGCCATGTTTAGTTTCATTTATTGTAATTCCTTTAGTGATTTATTTTTTAACTAATCCAGAACTTAAAAAAACGCCAGAAGCACCAAAACTAGCAGCAGAAGAATTAAAAAAAATGGGAGCAGTTACCGCTAAAGAAATTATTATGGCAGGTACCGTTATTCTATTATTAGTGCTTTGGATTTTTGGCAAAAATGTTGGTGTTGATTCAACAACCACAGCATTCATTGGTTTAACTATTTTAATCTTAACGGGTGTATTAAGCTGGGATGACATAAAAGGTGAAAAATCTGCTTGGGACACATTAATATGGTTTGCTGCGCTACTTATGATGGCTGGCCAAGTAAATAAACTGGGTGTAACAAAATGGTTAGGTGACACCATAGGTGGTGCTGTACAAGGATACTTAGGTGAAAGTAGTTGGGTATTTGTAATAATTGTTTTGTGTATTGCTTATGTCTATTTACATTACTTTTTTGCTAGCGGTAATGCTCATATTGCTGCTCTATTTCCAGTATTTTTATCTGTTGCGATTGCACTAGGCGTACCACAATTAATTGCTGTTTTTGCATTAGTTATATGTACCAATTATTTTGGCTCTATTACTCAATTTGCTAATGCAAGAAATCCATTATTATTTGCCGAAGGTTTTGTTCCAGTAAAAACATGGTGGAAAGTTGGATTTATTTGTAGTGTTGTTAATCTAATTATTGTATTTACTGTTGGTATTTTATGGTGGAAGATTATTGGTCTTGGTTAATCACAAGCCAATAATGATATTTCTAATTATTGTATATACCGCCTACTTGGCGGTATTTTTATATATAAAATAAATTGTATGGCAAATTAACTAATGACAATTGATAGTTTCCAATCATTAATTTTTTTCCAAAATTTTTTTTCTTGTTCTAAATCAAGCAATATCAATTTATTATTTTCAACAAATTCTTGATTAATTTCTAGGGTGATTTTAGTGAGTTTATTTTTTAATAATTTTAATTGAAATGCCTGCAAATCAATTTCGGGATTCCTTTGGTTATTTATTAGTATAGATAATCTTAAAATTTGTATTAATGATATGATATGTTTGTATTCAAACAAGCTAAAATAAGGTATAGCATCAATATTAATCGACTTCCGATGATAACGAACAAGCGTAGATAGTAGTAATTGTTGTTCTTCATTGAATCCTGGTAGATTACTATTTTTTAAAATATAACTTGAATGTTTATGAATTGAAGAAAAGTTAATCTTTAAACCTACCTCATGTAACTGAGCTGCCCAATATAAAATAGATTCAATATTGGGTGGAATTGTAATTGGTGTTTGTTGTTGCCATTGTGAAAAAAAATATTTTGCAGTTTTAACAACCTGCTTTGCATGGCGTTGATCTATATTATAATGCTCTGAAAGCGATTGTGCAGTATTTTGCCTAATATCTTGGTAATTAGGACCGTCAATCAATTCGTAAAATATACCCTCTCGTAATGCACATGGACTAAATTGTAAAGCTTCTAGACCTAATGCATCAAAAATACCACTAAATATAGCTAGCCCGCTAACAAATACGTTTTTCCTTTCTTTGGACAACGAAGGGTAGTCGATATCGTGAAAAGATTTGAATTCTAAAACATAACTAATTAAATCATCGAGCCTTTTAGATGTAATAATGCCATCGCTGACACCAAGATCTAATAATATTTGATAAATTGATTTTATGGTTCCCGATGTACCAAATGCAACAGTGATATTTAAGTTTTTTATAGTATTAACCATGCTTTCAATTTGTTGTTCTGCTGCAAGTTTAGCTTGTTGAAAAGAAACCGCATTAATTTTTTTGTCATGGAAAAACTGTTTTGTATAAGTGACACAACCCATGGGGCGGCTAGCAACGATCAAGGGGGTTAAATCATTTCCTTTTCCTATCGCAATTTCAGTCGATCCTCCGCCAATATCTATTACAAATTTTGTATCAGTTGAGGATGTCGATTCTGCTGTCATTGTGCCTAAATAGACAAGACGTGCTTCTTCTTGACCCGAAATAACCTCAATAGGAAAAGGAAAAACTTTAGCAGCAGCCATTAAAAATTTATGCTTATTTTTTGCTACTCGTAATGTATGAGTTGCAACAACTCGAACATGTTCTGGTGGAAATCCATTTAATCGTTCAGCAAATAGCGCAAGACACTCCGCTCCTCGCATTATGCTTGATTCACTTAGTTCATTATTAGTATTAAGCCCTGTTGCTAGATGTATATTTTTTTTATTTTTATAAATAATCTGTATCGCACCATTAATAATACGGGCAATTACCATATGAAAACTATTTGAACCAAGATCAACTACCGCATATTCATTGAATTTTTTCATTTTAAAAATCCTTATTCAAATGATTCTAATTGCTTTAAATAATCATAAATAGCATATTGAGCTCTGGTTTTTTTCTTATTACCTCTTTGTACATAATTATTTGTTGCATCTTTATCAATGATACGGGCTTTTACGTTATCATTGCACTGTATATCAAAAATATTATGAATTGTTGATTTTATTATTGGATCAAAGATTTTTACGCCTACTTCAATACGATTATCTATATTACGAGGCATCCAATCAGCGGAAGATATATAGGTATCTTTTTTCCCATCATTTTCAAAAATATACACACGAGCATGTTCTAGAAATTGATCCACAATACTAGTCACATAAATATTTTCACTCAAATTAGGTATTTGTGGCACTAAAACACAAGTTCCTCGTACAACCATTCTAATTTTTACACCAGCACACGATGCACGGTAAAGCTCATCAATCATTTCTTTATCGGTAATAGCGTTTAGTTTTAGATAAATGCCTGACTTTTTACCGACTTTAGCGTTATTTATTTCTCGCTCAATAAACTCATTAAAGCGTAATCGTGTATTTTGTGGTGAAACAAGTAGATGATTGAAAGTTACCGGTTTAAATGGATTTTCGATAAAATTAAAGACTTTTCTAACTTCTTCAGTGATAGCTGGATCTGCAGTTAATAGTGAAAAATCAGTATAAATTCGTGCTGTTTTTTCGTTAAAGTTACCTGAACCAATATGCGCATAACGAACAATTTCGTCGTTTTCTTTACGATCAATCAAAAACAATTTGGCGTGAATTTTGAGCTTTGGTTGTGAATAGATAACTTTAATTCCACTACTGATTAATCGTTTTGCCCATTTTATATTTGCTTCTTCGTCAAATCGTGCTTGTAACTCAACTACTACGGTAACTTTTTTACCATTATTAGCGGCATTAATTGCAGCATGAATAAAGCGCGAGTCTTTGGCTACTCGATAAATGTTCATTCGAATATGAGTAACAGAGGGATCAAACGAGGCTTGCCGCATAATTTCTAGAACATGGCCAAAGGAGTAGTAGGGATAATAGAGCAATACATCTCTATCTTTAATTGCATCAAATGCGTTACGAAATTGCTTAAATCGATTATAACTTAGACTCGGGATTTTTTTATTTAATAGACTTTTTTGTCCAAAATCAGGAAATCTGACAAGATCTTTAAAATTAGGATAACGCCCTCCAGGCATTGCATCTTGTTCGGTTAATCGTAATTTATTGATCAATAATTCAAATAAAGCTTTGGGCATATCTTTTTGATAAGTAAAACGTACGGGCTGTGCTGTTAAGCGTTGTTTTAAACCTTGAGACATGAGTTCAAGTAAGCTATCTAACTCAGTATTTAATTCGTATTCCGCATCTCTGTTGATATTAATTGAATAAGCATTTAATTCTTTAGCATCAAAAAACTCTTTAAAAATGTCTGATAAACAGTAGCGTAATATGTTATCTAGGAAAATAATAGACTTATTTTTAGTTGATACTTCTGACGGTAATAATACAAAACGAGGGATATTATCGGTTGGTAGTTCAAGAAGTGCATAACTGATGTTATCCTGACAAATAATTTCTACAGCTAAATAGGCATGATCATCTTTTAAAAATTGAATAAGCTCGGTATGACTATCAAGCAAAATAGGCGTGATATATTGTCTAAGGTTTTGTTTATAATAATTTTTTATCCAATTCTCTTGATACGATGAAAGTTGTCTTTCATTAATCAGGAATATTTGATTCCTAGCCATTTCTAATAATAATTCATTATAAAGCTGATCAAATTGCAGTTCTAATTGGATAACTTTTTGATTTACTTGTCGTAATAAATTTTTAGCATTAGATGAAGAATGAACTTGTTCTTGTTCTATAAGTACATATTTTTTTAAGTTGGCAAACTGGACTTTATAAAATTCATCAAGGTTACTTGAGTATATCCCCAAAAAATGTATTCGCTCGATAAGCGGATTACTTTTATCGGCAGCTTCTTGTAAAACTCGCTGATTGAAAGATAACCAGCTAAGCTCTTTAGGTAAATATACTTTTTCTTCAATCATGGTTGTGTTTTAACTCTATTAATAATATTGTATACAGAATAACTTATGTAAATAAAAAAGCTAGCAGGCTGCTAGCTTTTTTTATTTTATATAGAAAAAATTTAACGTTTAAATACGATGAACCGATGTTGTGTTAGTTGTTCCACTTGGTACTAATGCACCAGATACCATCACAATAATTTCACCTTGCTGTAAACCACATACTTTTACAGCCATCTCTTTACCTAAACGGTAAAAATCGTCAGTTGAGTTAATTGAATCAATTAAAATTGGTTCTACACCTTTAGTAACAGCTAATTGATTAACCGTTTTTTGACTTGATGAAAGCGCTAAAATACGCGCTCTTGGGAAGTAATGACGAACTTCACGAGCAGATTTACCACTGCGAGTTGCAACCACAATTAACGGTGCATTTAAGCGTTCAGCAATTTCCACCGCACCACAACAAACAGCTGAGGTTATACTTAATTTTTCATCTTTTGTTGTTAATTCTAATGAAGCAGGAATTGTTTTGTCTGTGCGTTTACAGATAGTTGCCATGACATTGACTGTTTCAAGTGGATATTTACCTTTAGCACTTTCACCAGAAAGCATTACAGCATCGGTTCCGTCAATAATAGCATTAGCCACATCGCCGGCTTCAGCACGAGTAGGGCGTGGATTTTTAATCATTGAATCAAGCATTTGTGTTGCGGTAATAACTGGTTTTGAAGCTTTATTACATTTTTTGATCATCATTTTTTGAGCAAAAATAACTTCTTCGACCGCAATTTCAACACCTAAATCGCCACGAGCAACCATAATACCGTCAGAAGCTTCAAGAATTTCATCAAAATTATCTAAACCTTCTTGATTTTCGATTTTAGATATAATTTTAATGTCTTCTCCACCATGTGCTTTTAAATGAGCACGGATATCTTCAACATCAGAACGTTTACGAATAAATGATGCTGCAATAAAATCAACACCTTGTTCACAACCAAAAATAAGGTCGTTTTTGTCTTTTTCTGCAAGTGCAGGTAACTTAATTGAAACACCAGGTAGATTGATACCTTTGTTTTCACCAAGATCACCATTATTTAAAACTGTACAGATAACTTCGTTACCTTTGACTTCTTTAACGTCCATTGCAATTAAACCATCATCGACAAGTACACGATTGCCTGGTTTAAGATCATGAGCAAAGCCATCATAAGTAACCGCTACTCGTTCGGCATTTCCAACAACAGTTTTATCTGTGGTAAAGGTAAATGTTTGACCTGCTACAAGTGATACATCATTACCACCTTCTAACTTTATGGTACGAATTTCAGGTCCTTTAGTATCTAGCATAATAGCAGCTTTTAAACCTGTTTCTTGCATCACTTCACGTAAGTTTTTAATACGATTGCCATGTTCTTCATAATCACCATGAGAAAAATTTAAACGCATAACATTCATGCCTGCGTTTAATAATTTTGCTAACATTTCTTTTGATTCAGATTTTGGCCCAATAGTACAAACAATTTTTGTCTTTTTCATAATAATATCTACTTAGTAATATTTAATGTTAATGTTAAAGTTTTAATCAATTCAAAAATCCGATACACCCGTACTTCGCAAAAAAAAACCAATGACAAAGCATTGGTGTTATTAGTAAAAGTATTCTTTGTGGCTAAAAACAGCTACAAAAATGCATAACGTACTCGAAGAATATGATAATTTCATCAATAAGCTAAATTCCTTAAAAATTGTCCTTATTATATTCTTAACAGTATTTTAAATAAAGTTTTTTATCTTAATTTTATTGCTTAAAAAGCAATTAAATTATGACAACTTAATAAAACGATTTATGCCCAATGTCACAAAAAACTAAATATTTTAAATTACATTAGGTCGTTAAGTTGATAAATTAGTTCGTTTTCGTTGTTTTTTAAAGTTAGCTGGTTGTTGTTTAAATTAATTTTAGCTCCATTAGTAATTAATTGCGTAATAATATAATCTAATTGGTTTAATTGTTCATCACTACAAAGCATTTTCGTCATCGCAAGCCCAGAACCATTAATGCTATCTTTATTTAAAGTAACCTGACCTGAAAACTGGTTGCACATTTTCCCTGTGATAGTCATCTTTTCACCAAATATAAGTTCAGCTTGTTCATCTAAAGAAACTGGTTGGCCATTTGATTTAATTAGCACAAAACGGTGATGCATAAGATCAGTATCTTGTATTTTATTTGATTTGTTACATCCAGACATAACTAAAGACAATGTAAATAGTGAAATTAGTAATAATGTTTTTTTCATTTAAACTCCTAATAATAGGTTAGATTTGCTATAATTAATTCTAATTCAAATATGATGTCAATTAAAATTATCTGAGTTTTTATGTTATCTCAAAACCAATTAAAAAACCTTGATTCAATAACTTTCTTAGATAAACATAAAATAATAAAGTTAGCTAAGAAAAGTCAAACTATAGCTGATATAGATTCTGCTATACAAAATGCTAATTTACATTATCAGGCTAGAATAGCATCGTTACCAAAGAAAATTAATTTCCCAGATAATTTACCTGTTGTTGAAAAAAAACAGTCGATTTATGATGCAATTAGAGAGCATCAAGTTGTCATAATTGCGGGTGAAACAGGTTCAGGGAAAACAACACAAATACCAAAAATCTGTTTAGAATTAGGTTTGGGCGTTAAAGGTTATATTGGCCATACCCAACCAAGGCGACTCGCTGCACGCTCAGTAGCCAATCGTATAGCTGAAGAGTTAAAAACAGAAATAGGGCAGTTAGTAGGTTTCAAAGTTAGATTTTCAGATCATGTTAGTGATACAACACTGATTAAATTAATGACTGATGGTATATTACTTGCAGAAATTCAAAAAGATAAACTTTTATTACAATACGATACTATTATTATTGACGAAGCTCATGAACGTAGTTTAAATATTGATTTTATTCTAGGTTACCTTAAACAATTATTACCTAAGCGTCCTGATTTAAAAGTTATAATAACGTCAGCAACGATTGATGTAGAACGGTTTTCAAAGCATTTCAATCAGGCGCCAATTATTGAAGTATCGGGACGAACCTATCCCGTTGAAGTTAGATATCGCCCACCGATATTGGATAACGGTGATAATTCAGACGATAAAAATAGTGATTTTCAACCTATTATTGATGCAATTGATGAGCTATCAGCTGAAAGCTCTGGTGATATACTGATTTTTTTAACAGGTGAAAGAGAAATTCGAGATCTTGCTGATACATTAAATAAATTAGATCTTCGTCATACGGATATTTTACCTTTATATGCACGATTATCAGCATCTGAACAAAATCGAATTTTTCAATCACATACTAAAAGGCGAATAGTTCTTGCAACTAATGTAGCTGAAACATCTTTAACTGTACCTGGAATCAAATATGTTATTGATCCTGGTTTAGCTAGAATCAGTCGCTATAGTTATCGTACTAAAGTTCAGCGTTTACCCATTGAACCCATATCTCAAGCATCAGCTAACCAACGAAAAGGGCGTTGTGGACGAACTTCTGATGGTATTTGTATACGTTTATATGATGAACAAGATTTCTTGTCTCGTCCTGAATTTACTGAACCTGAAATTTTGCGAACCAATTTAGCATCAGTGATATTACAAATGACTTCTTTAGGTTTAGGTGATATTGCAGCCTTTCCTTTTGTTGAATCACCTGACGCAAAATATATTCGAGATGGTATCCGATTATTAGAAGAACTTGGTGCAATATTTACAAAACATCATCGATATCATTTAACTGAAATAGGAAAAATTTTAGCACAATTACCAATTGATCCAAGATTGGCCAGAATGCTTGTTGAAGCAAGAAAATTAGGTTGCACCAAAGAAATCATGATAATTACTGCTGCTTTATCGATTCAAGATCCAAGAGAAAGGCCTTTTGATAAACAACAAGCTTCAGATGAAAAACATCGTCGCTTTATTGATAATGAATCAGATTTTATTTCTTTAATTAATTTATGGAATTATATTAAAGAACAGCAAAATATATTATCAGGAAACCAATTTAGACGATTATGTAAAAAAGATTTTCTAAACTATCTTCGTATTAGAGAATGGCAAGATGTCTATACACAAATCAGACAAACGATAAAACAATTGGCTTTTCCCATCAACAGTCAATTAGCTGATTATCGTTCACTTCATGTAGCTTTATTGAGTGGGCTACTATCTCATATTGGCATGAAAGATCTTGAAAAACACGAGTATATTGGTGCTCGTAATATTAAATTTGCAATTTTTCCTAATTCAGCACTTTTCAAAAATCAACCTAAGTGGTGTATTGCCAGTGAATTAGTTGAAACAAGTCGATTATGGGGTCGAACTGTCGCTAAGATAGATGCAGAGTGGATTGAACCGATAGCAAAGCATCTAGTTAAGTATAGCTACAGTGAACCTAGATGGTCAAAAAGGCAGGGCACCACAATAGCGAACGAAAAAGTAACTTTATTTGGTTTACCCATCGTCGCAAGTAGAATAGTCAATTATAGTAAAATCGATCCTATCTTAAGTCGCAGCTTATTTATTAGGCATGCGTTAGTTGAAGGTGATTGGTTAACAAATCATAGATTTTATAAGCAAAATCAAAAATTGATCAATGAGGTTGAAGATCTTGAACATAAGTCTCGTCGGCAAAATATTTTAATTGATGATAATGAACTTTTTGATTTTTATGATAAAAGAATTGATAAGTCTGTCATTTCATCAAAACATTTTGACTCATGGTGGAAGCAAAAGCAAAAATTGGCTCCTAACTTTCTTAATGTCGAAAAAGAAATGTTGATCAAACAATCTGCTGAACTAGTTAATTTAAATGATTTTCCTGATTTTTGGTATCAAGATAATTTTAAATTAGCATTGAGTTATCAATTTGATATTGGACACAAACGTGACGGCGTCACAATAAAAATACCACTTGATTTACTAAATCAAATTAAGAATAAGGGATTTGATTGGCAAGTACCTGGTTTTAGAAAAGATTTAGTTATATCATTAATAAAATCATTACCAAAAGCATTGCGACGAAATTTTGTTCCTGCACCAAACTATGCTGATGCATTTTTGAGTAGAGCTGTTTCAACAGACATTCCTTTGCTTGAAAGTTTAGAAACTGAATTTTACAAAATAACCGGTGTGAAAATTACAAATGAGGATTGGCAGCTTGAGCAAATTCCTAATTATTTAAAAATAACTTTTAGTATTGTTGACCAAAATAATAAAGAAATTGCTGCTAATAAGGACCTAACTTTACTAAAAGAACAACTTAAAAATGAAGTTCAGCAAGCGTTATCCTCTTTAACAACCAAAAAAGCATCTCAAATTGAGCGAAATAATTTAGTTAACTGGAATTTTGGTCATTTGCCTAGTGTCTATGAAGAAGCTAACAATAATTATACGATAAAAGCTTATCCAGCAATCATTGATAATCAACATTCTGTGAGCATAAAATTAGTGGATAATCAAGATGAACAAAAAAGATTAACTAAATTAGGTTTAAGACGTTTATTTATGCTCAATATACCATCACCAATCAAATACTTACACGAAAAACTACCAAATAAATCTAAATTAGGTTTGTATTTTAATAGTTTTGGGACGGTACTAAGTTTGATTGATGACTGCATTGCTTGTGGTATTGATTATTTAATTGAAAAAAATGGTCAATTTATTCAAAGTGAAGATGCCTATCAGACATTATTGGATTATATCAAAGGCCATATTAATGAAATTGTAGTTGATATTGCAAAACAAGTGGAAGCTATTTTGACTTTACATTATAACATTAATAAAAAGTTAAAAGGACGAATTGATTTATCATTAGCTTTCGCGTTATCTGACATAAAAAAACAACTCGATCATCTTGTTTATAAAGGATTTGTTGCACAATCAGGTTACAATAGACTACCTGATATTTTCCGCTATTTAACTGCAATTGAAAAAAGAATTGAAAAGTTAATGGTAAATTTGACTAAAGACAGGCAGTCGATGACGATTATCGAAGATACTGAAAATCAATATGCAAAATGGGTAAATAACTTGCCAGAATATTTAAAATCACAAGAAAAAGTAACCAATATTCGTTGGATGATTGAAGAACTAAGGGTTAATTTATTTGCTCAACAGCTTGGTACACCATATCCTATTTCAGCAAAACGTATTAAGCAACAAATCGATACAGTAAAATCTGAATTACAATGATCGAATAAAGAACACTTTATTGACTAAAAAATAGGGCGCATAACGCCCATTATCTATGCAAGTTATCGATAAAGATCAACAAAAACAGTTATATTCGGACCATTTGAATCATGGGCAATTCGAGCTATGTGATAATATTTAGCACCACCATCGATAGCTCGTTTACCTGCCTGATAAGAGATTTCTTGATCAGTAACGTAGTATCCTTTAAATTTTATTGTATCAAATGCAACCATTTTAGCGGCGGTTGCATCATTTAATTCTTGGATTTTTCGTCCATCAGGCAGTGTGACTGTGTAACGAGTAACGCGTTGAGGTTCTACAACAGAAGTTGTTTCAGATGAAGATGCATTTGTCGTTACAGTTGATGTAGTTTTATTATTAGGTTCATCAATAACTTTGACTTTATTATTAAATTTATCTGCATAAAACTTTTCATTAAAAGCAGAAGGGGAATAATAGCCTGGTTTTTCAACTTGCATTGCTGCATCACCACCTTGAGCAAGAGCTTGTTGCCCAGCTTCTGAATCATATGGAATAGCATCTTCTGGTTGAAGTTTACGCTCAGGTGCATCTTTCTTAAATAAATAAGCTGCAACTTGTATATTACTACCTAATTCAGAACGTGAATCGATATAATAGGCATAGGCTCCTTTTAATGATGCTTCTTTAGCAACAGCTCGGTTTATATCATATTCACTAGGGAAATATCCACGAATACGAACAATATTAAAAGGTTCTAAACGGATTGCTTTAGACTTTGGATATTCATATACACCTTCAAATTTGCGCAAGTTTTCAGTTTGTTCTTCTGCTTTTGGGGCATCAGCTTTATATAATTTAGCGTAAACAATGCGCAAAGTATCATTAGAAGGACTAATATTAGTTGTAGTTATAAAAAAAGAAGATGCACCTTCTTTATCAGCGGCTTTTGACATAGCCAGAACATAATCACTATCAGTATAAAATGCACCACGAATAGTTATGCTTTTAAATGATTGTAAATCTTTAGCTTGTTGTTCTGTTAGTTGTTGAGCTGCAAACGAAAAAAGGGGGACTAAAGCCATAGTTCCTGCAATAAATGTTTTCTTTAAGCTTGTCATATATTAAGACCCTACAATAAATTATTGTGATTATTTTAGCATAACTAAATTTAATTACCTAAACTCATTAAAGCATTTAAGTTTTTAATAAATATACATTTTCCTTTAGCAGATAAAATATTTTGTTCTTGAAGTTTTGATAAACTCCTGCTAACTGTTTCGATGGTTAGACCTAAATAGTTAGCAATATCAGCCCGACTCATCATGAGCTTTATATTTAATGAAGTGTGCCCTCGTTGTTCATAACGTCGATAAAGCGAATATATAAAAGTTGCTAGTCTTTCATCAGCTTTTTTCTGTGAATAACATAATACCAATTTTTGATAATCATAAATATCAGAACTGAGTAAATTAAGAACCATGTCTCTAACATTTTTTTGAGTATCAACTAATGACATTAATTCTTCATAATGAAGTTCGCAAATATGTGTATTAGTAAGAGATTGAATATTATTATTATATATTTTAGTGGAAATTGAATCTAAACCAACAATATCACCAGGTAAAAAGAAACCATTAATTTGTTGATAATTGTCAGGCGTTGTCACGAAAGTTTTTAATGCACCAGAATGAATAATATAGAATTTTGTAAATGGTGTATTTGCTTTAACTATAATTTCATTTTTGGCATAAGACACCTTTCGATCTAATATGTTATCTAACTTATTATTGAGTAACATGGGAATACAAAGAGAGCCGATACTGCATAATTCACATGGAACTGAATAACTTTTCGAACGTAAGGTCTTAAAAATATTTTGCATATTAATAGAAAAATATAATCATCATTTATTAGATGATTAGGTTATCATACTTTATAAATAAAACAAAAATTACTAACTATATTATTATTTAATAGCAATGAAATAAATAACAAATTAATTCGCAATATTATGCATTATTTAACATAATATACATTATTTTAATCTTAACATGCTATATTTATTAACTTATTTGAAGTGGAAAGAGTCTTTCCCTCTATCCACTATTTAACTCAAGTGAAAGAGATTAATTATTATAAAGAATTAAATTCATTCTTATTTTGCTCTTTATCAAATTTTCGAATTTCATTTACTTTTTTATTAAACTCTTCTGAAATATATGTGATATGTAAATCAAAAGAAGAATGGGGGGCATCTAAAATGATTAAAGATTGATCATCTTTATATTCAACATGTCTATCGCCAACAAGTGGTATACTTTGTTTTAACAACTTATATTTTTGGAATAAATTATTATTTATAGAATCAAATTTATAACTGCTAAATGTAGCAACTACACTGAGTAATATGTTGTTTTCTTTTGAAAAGATAAGTAACACTCGGTTTAAGCCATCTAAGGATAGTTCTTTTGTGTCAATAAGGTACGTTGAACCCTGTGAGTAATAATTTACCCCATTTTCAACTAAATTATATTTTTCTTTTGTTTTCTCTAATGTTGCTTTGTTAATTTCAAGTCCAAATGGAGCTGGATTTGCATACAATAATGGACAAACCAATAAAGTAACTATAAGTAATAATGTTCTCATTCTTAAATTCCTATTGTGTATATCTTTTATTTTTAAACTAAATCAGTATATTTGAAAATCATGGTTGTGTAAATATACGAGAATTTCTTAATTAACTGATTTTGTTTATAATCAGAAAAAACTCTTTATCTATACAACCACTTTTAACGCTAATCAAGTTTTTGAATGTTCAGTGACACCCGAACTTTACCATGGTTATTTATCTTTTTGGCTTGCTAATTTTATATAGTCTTCATTTGTTAAAATGATTTCTCAGATTCATGGTCGATCCACGAAATCTGAAGTGTAACAAAAATAAAAAATAAATTTGGTGAAAACTCAACAGATACAGATGCCACAGATTTTTAAATTAGCGTCATGATTTTGTTGGTTGTATCTACAGAATTCACGTACGTTTATCGTTGTTCGCATAATGTATATTATGTTAAATAATGCATAATATTGCGAATTAATTTGTTATTTATTTCATTGCTATCATTGATTATTAAATATTTTTAACTTTTAGTTATTAAAATAACATCACCTCCAAGAAGTGGCATTTTTAAAATATGCTTTTTGATTTTTCCCCAAACTTGCATTTCACAAGCTTTACAGTTGAATTTTAATAATAATTCCTCATTATTTTGAACCAATTTCATTGGTGTTACTTTACTTTTCACCCCTTGAATACCTTTAGCTTGCTTCGGCATAAATTAAATGCAAAACGTAAGCAATGTTTGGTTGTCATTAATGGTGCATCGTCTTTAACCTCATGCGCTTCATAAGCACTTTCAATTAATTCTACACCATGCTGCATTTGCCTTATGATTATAAACGTTGGCCAAAAAGCTCAGATGATTTTCAGGATAAATTGGAGCTGGTTCTTGTTTTGGTTTATGCTTTTGAGGTTGGTAATTTTCTAATCTCGCTATAGTTAATTTAGCTATAGTATCTCTTACGATTAAAGCATTTAGGAAAGCTCCAGCGTAAATGCCGGTCTGTGATAGCATTCAACACCGAAACAATCACCGAATCATCCTGTAACTTAGGTTTATAATAGTAAGCACAACGGCTTAA